>NZ_JBBEBZ010000110.1:0-3531 GCF_040882075.1 Nitriliruptor sp. | reverse complement strand
CAGCAGCGAGTTCGACATCGCTCCGACGCCGGACCCGCCACCGCCTCCACCCCCGCCGTGGACAGCGCGACCCAAGCGACGCCGTTGGCGTTGACGCACCGGGGAGCGGTACCGGGTCTCTACGGGGAGAGGCGCCACCGTCCCACGAGCAGGCAGGCCGGACCGCTGTCCTGGCGGGTGACCGGTTCCTCGGTCGTCGGTGTGGGCGGGTCCGGGTTGCTGTCTCGCGGGATGCCGAAGATCTGCGTCGCCCACATCCGTCCGTCGTTGCGGCAGACCACGCCGATGCCGATCGCGGTGAAGCCCGGGTAGAGGATGTGGTCCCGGTGGCCAGCGGAGCGCATCCAGCCGACGTGGACCTCGGCCGCGTCGGTGTACCCATGGCGATGTTCTCCTCGCCGACCGACTGCGGGCAGTGCTACGCCGTCAGCCGGACCTGGACGCACAGCTCGATCTCGCACGGCGCCTGTTTCCCGGGTCTCGTGCGGCGGCCAGTCACCCACCTTGCGCCTCCATCCGGGTAGGCAAGAACTGCGGCAGCGTAGAACCGACTTGCTGACGCTAACTCGGAACAACCTCAGGCTTCTCGAGGGGGATCACGACGGACGTGACGGTGCGGCTTCTCGGATCCGATCGGCGTACCGCTGACGGGCAGCCTCACCGGAGGTGCCGAGTTCCTGGCCGATCTTCGACCACGCCGCACCCGCGGAGCGAGCGTCACGAACAGCGGTCAAGAGATTCCGCTCGAGCAGCGCTCGCTGGTAGGCCAAGCGCCGAACTGCCAGCAGCGGCGGCTCCCCGTGGTCGCCGGGCGATGGCTCGTAGGTTTCGAACTGGTCAGCCAACTCGTCGCCCCTGGCGATCAGGTCGTCGATCGATCTCGGCACCTTCATCACCTCCAGAACTTCCTTCTCGCTCGCATCGCGTGCACGCGTCGACGGGGAACGCCCACGCGTGCAGGGCATCTCCATCCGCCACGCCATGGCGGCCCGCGCTCTCGAGGACGAGGGGTTCACCGTGATCCATCTCCGGAAGCTAGCTACCGGTCGCGACACAGCAAGGTAACTTGGAGGCAACGACCTGTCGAGGGCGTCAGCCGGAGACATCCGGGCCTACAGCTGTCGGCGTGATGCGCAGGATCACGCGACGTTCCTCCTCCATGGCTCGCCGGTAGTCGTCCCAGTCCGGGTGCTCGCCCGACAGCCGCCGGTAGTAGTCGACGAGCAGGTCCATCGCTCCAGGCAGGTCCACGATCTCGGTCGTCCCGTCGAGCCGGACCCACGGCCCGTAGAACGCGTCGGTGAACACGCACAGCGAGGCGCGGGGATCGCGTTCGAGGTTCTTGACCTTCATCGCCGTCTCCCGGCTGGAGACGATGGCGTGTCCCTCATCATCAGCACCGACGGTGACCGGCGAGAGCTGCGGGCTGCCGTCGTTCCGGAAGGTGTGGAGCACCGCGCGGTGGTGCTCGCGCAGGAAGTCGGCTGCGGCATCCAGTTCCACGGCGGGCTCCTCGTCGCGTGACGTGTTGGCCGCTCCAGCATCCCACCTCGCGGCTCGACCGGCGAGTCCCCACGGCCGTCGACGGGTGGCCTCATCAGGTCTACGGTGCACCACATGGATGCCATCGCACGCCTCAGCCTGGTCGCTCTCGACACGCCCGACCCGCGTGGGCTCGCCGAGTTCTACTCCGCCATCACGGGGTGGCCGGTTCGCGGTGGCGACGATGACGAGTGGATCGAGCTCGTCAGCGGCGGCGGGGTGACGATCACCTTCCAGTTCGCGCCCGACCACCAGCCGCCGGTCTGGCCGAGCGCCGACCGACCGCAGCAGGCCCACCTCGACTTCGACGTCGATGACCTCGATGCCGGTGAGGATCAGCTCCTCGCCATCGGTGCGCGGAAGGTCGAGACCCAACCCGGGGACACCTTCCGGGTCTTCCTCGACCCCGCCGGCCACCCCTTCTGCCTCGTCGCTTCCAACGGCTGAGCATCGACCGTCGCGCTAGCCGTCCGACGTGTACGCGGCGCATCGGCACGTCAGCGGTGAACTTGACCACCTCAGATGGCTCGGTCGCGCAGCCCGTCCCTCGAGTCAGCGGCCGAGTGGCGCGTCGCACCTCGACCCGGTTGCATGCGACCCATGACCCTCCACGACATCCCTGTTCGGGCGCTCGATGGTTCCGCCGCGTCGCTCGACTCCCACCGCGGCGACGCGATGCTCATCGTCAACGTCGCCTCACGCTGCGGGCTCACCCCGCAGTACGCGACGCTCGAGGAGCTCCACGAGCGCTACCGCGACCGCGGCTTCACCGTCCTCGGCGTGCCGAGCAACCAGTTCGCCGGCCAGGAACCCGGCACCGCGGACGACATCGCCGAGTTCTGCAGCGCCACCTACGGGGTCACCTTCCCGATGCTCGAGAAGGCCGACGTCAACGGTCCGGACCGCCACCCGCTCTACGACGTCCTCACCGAACACGAGGACCCTGACGGTGTAGCCGGCGACGTCCAGTGGAACTTCGAGAAGTTCCTGGTCGCCCCCGACGGCGAGGTGGTGGCGCGCTTCCGGCCGACGACCACCCCGGACGACGCCGCGGTCATCGCCGCGGTCGAGGCCGTGATCCCGCGCTGACCGCCCGCCGCAACGGAGCGCTTCCGCGGAAGCGCTTCCGCGGCGCCGATGCCGCCGACGTCACTCCGCCGAACGGTCCCTGCGGCCACGCCAGGCCCGCCACGCACCGGTCGACCACAGCGCCCACGCGATCAGCGCCGGCTGGAAGAACAACCGCACGAACCGGGCACGGTCGGTGTCCAGCCCGAAGGCGTCGGTCCCCTCCACGTACTGCGCCACGTTGCCGGGGAAGATCGCCACGAGGAACGCTGCGGTCACCCAGCCCACCAGCGGACGCTTGCGGCCCGACAGCAGCGCCAACCCGAGCGCGATCTCGATGACGCCGGATCCCACCACGACCGCGTCGGTCCCGGCTGGTACCCACTCCGGCACCTGTGCCTCGAACTCCTCGCGGGCGAAGGTGAGGTGGGCCGTCCCCGCGAACGCCAGGAACCCACCGAGCACCCACCGGGCAACCGTACGAAGGCGCCCGTGCCTCTCGTCCACCACCGCAGCCACGATCGCTCCCGTCACCCGTCGACCGCCAGAGGTACCACGCCGCCAGGCCGAGGGAGCGGCTCCGCGGCGGCAGCGAGCGTCGTACCGTGAGGACGGCTCGCACCACCGCCCGCACAGCTCCGAGGACGGGAACTCGATGAGCGATGGTCCGCCACCGTTGCTCACGGTCGGTCACGGCACCGCGAGCGAGGACGAGCTCGTCGCGCTCGTCACGGCCGCGGGTGTCGACTCGATCGTGGACGTTCGCCGGTTCCCAGGTAGCCGTCGCCACCCCCACGTCGCCCGCGATCAGCTCGAGCGGTGGCTCCCGGCTGCGGGCATCGCCTACCGCTGGGAGGAGCGGCTCGGAGGCCGTCGGCGTGGCGAGCCGGACTCGCCGCACACCGGGCTGCGAAACGATTC
>NZ_JBBEBZ010000109.1:0-23177 GCF_040882075.1 Nitriliruptor sp. | reverse complement strand
GGAGGTGCAGCGTGATCCCCGCGACCTTCGACTACATCCGGGCCGGGTCCATCGACGAGGCCATCGCGGCGCTCGTCGAGCACGGCGACGAGGCCAAGCTGCTCGCCGGTGGTCACAGCCTGCTGCCGCTGATGAAGCTGCGGCTCGCCGCCCCCGAGGTCATCGTCGACCTCGGCCGGGTCGACGACCTGCGCGGGGTGACCGACGGCGGTGAACACCTCGTCATCGGCGCGATGACCACCCACGACGCGGTGATCAAGGACCCGTTGGTCCAGCAGCACTGCGGCGTCCTCGCCGATGTGACCAGGACGGTCGGGGACGCCCAGGTCCGCCACCGTGGCACGATCGGCGGGGCCATCGCTCACGGCGACGCGGCCAGCGACCTCCCGCCACTGCTGCTGGCGCTCGACGGCACGGTCGTCGTCCAGGGCCCGGGCGGCCGCCGCAACATCCGTGCCGCGGACCTGTTCGTCGACTACCTCGAGACCTCGATCGCCGAGGACGAGGTGCTCGTCGAGGTCCGCGTCCCGAAGCTCGTCGGTCAGTGGGGCTGGCACTACGAGAAGTTCGGCCGGGTCGCCCAAGCGTGGGCGATCGTCGGGTCGTGCGCGGTGGTGAAGAGCTCGAACGGCACCATCGAGGACGTCCGGGTCGGGCTCACGCACATGGGGACGACGCCGCTGCGCGCGTCCGCGACCGAGGCCGCGCTGGCCGGCGGCTCGGTCGACGCGATCGCTGACGCGGCGGAGCACGCTGCCGACGGGACGTCGCCGCCCTCGGACCTGAACGCCACCCCCGAGTTCCGCGAGCACCTCGCCCGCGTCCTGACCCGCCGTGCGCTGACGGCCGCGGCCGGGTGAGGTCGTCCGACACCAGCGGCGCGGGTGGCCAGCCCCCACCCGCGCCTGCCCTGCTGCCTCCCGGCGTGACCGACCCGGCGGGACTGGCCACCGAGCTCGAACGTGCCGGTTACCTCGCCGACGACGGCCTGGCGACCGCTGCCTACCTCACCCTGGCGCTCCGACGTCCGTTGCTGCTCGAGGGCGACGCGGGGGTCGGCAAGACCGCCGTCGCGCACGCGCTGGCCGACGTGCTCGGCGCGCCGCTGATCCGGTTGCAGTGCTACGAGGGGCTCGATGCTTCACAGGCCCTGTACGACTGGAACTTCCCCGCGCAGGTCCTGCACCTGCGGGCAGCGGAGGCCGCCGGGCGTGGCGAGGGGGACGCGGCGGCGCTCGAGGACGAGCTCTACGACCGGCGGTTCCTGGTCGCTCGCCCGATCCTGCAGGCGCTCGAGACCTCGCCATCGGTGCTGCTGATCGACGAGGTCGACCGTGCTGACGACGAGTTCGAGGCGCTCCTGCTCGAGGTGCTCTCGGACGTCACCATCACCGTTCCCGAGCTCGGCACCATCCGGGCGACCCAGCCGCCGGTCGTGGTGCTGACCTCGAACCGCACCCGCGAGGTCCACGACGCGCTCAAGCGACGCTGTTACTACCACTGGGTCGAGCACCCGTCGTTCGAGCGCGAGGTCGCGATCGTCCGTCTGCGGCTGCCGGACGTGGGCGAGCGGCTGGCTCGGGAGGTGACCTCCGCGGTCCACGTCCTGCGCGACCAGGACCTGCTCAAACCGCCGGGCGTCGCCGAGACCCTCGACTGGACCCAGGCGCTGGTCGCGCTCGGTGCCGATCACCTCGATGCCGACCGGGCCGCGGCCACCCTCGGGTCGGTGCTGAAGTTCCGCGAGGACCAGGAACGGGTGCGGAGCATCGACGTCGGTCAGCTCGTGATCCGGGCCGCCGCCGGTGGATGAGGGGGGAGGTCGCTCGGCGACCGGAGGAGCACGTACGGCGCGGTGGGATGCCGTGGCTGAGGGTGGGATCGACGCCGAGCCTGGCTCGCTGACGGGGTCGGTCGTCGGGTTCGCCCGCACGCTCCGCGCCGCCGGGGTGGACGCGAGCCCCGATCGGGTGCACGCCTGCCTCGGGGCGCTGGGCACGCTCGGGGCGGTGGACCCGCGCGCCGTCTACTGGGCCGGCCGGCTGACCCTCTGCTCCGGCCCCGATGACCTCGAGCGGTACGACCGCGTGTTCGCGGCCTTCTTCGACGGGCTGACCGTCACCGGCCGTCCCGTGGTCCGCCGGCGGGTCGAGCTCGGTCCCCAGGCCATCGGCGACAGCGTCGGCACCAGCGACGATGACGCCGTCCCCGAGGTGGACGCTCACGCCGTCACCCGACACGCGTCGCGCGAGGAGCTGCTGCGGCACCGGGACGTCCGCGACCTCGACGACCAGGAGCGCCGCGACCTGCACCGGCTGTTGGCCGCGTTCGCGATGCCGGGCGCGACCCGGCGCACCCGTCGGTCCGACCCGGCGCGCCGGGGGGCGATCGACCGGCGCCGCAGCGTGCGCGCGCTGCTGCGATCCGGCGGCGAGCTCGGCCGCCTCCACCACCGCGCTCCCCGTGAGCAGCCTCGTCGCGTGGTGCTGCTGGTCGACATCAGCGGGTCCATGGCCGGCTACGCCGACGTCCTGTTGCGCTTCGCGCACGTCGCCGCACGCCGCCAGGGGACACCCACCGAGGTGTTCACCCTCGGGACGCGGCTCACCCGCGTGACCGAGCCGATGAGCCACCGCGACCCCGACACCGCGATGCGGGCCGTGGCTGCGGCCATCCCCGACTGGTCCGGGGGCACCCGCCTCGGAGAGGGCCTGCGCCAGTTCCTGGACCTGTGGGGCCAGCGTGGGTTCGCCCGCGGGGCGGTGGTCGTGGTGCTGTCCGACGGGTGGGAGACGGGCGAGGTGACCCTGCTCGGCGAGCAGGTGGCCCGGCTGTCCCGGTTGGCGCACCGGGTGATCTGGGCCAACCCCCTCGCTGGCCGCGAGGGGTTCGCGCCCATCGCCGGCGGCATGGCCGCCGCGCTGCCCCACTGCGACGCGCTGGTCGAGGGGCACTCGCTGGCGGCGCTCGAACGGCTCGCGCACGAGGTGGCCGGTACTGTCGGACCGCAGCGAGGCGGCGTCACGACGCGCGGCGCCGTCCCGCGCGGAGCGGGAGGGAGCCCACGTGCGTGAGGAGCTCGCCACGCTGCGGCGCTGGCGCACCGATGGCACCTGTTTCGCCCTGGCCACGGTCGTCGCCACCTCGCAGAGCGCGCCGCGACCGCCGGGGGCGGTCCTCGCGGTGCACCCGGACGGCGACGTCGTGGGCAGCGTCTCGGGGGGCTGCGTCGAGGGTGCCGTCGTCGAGGTCGCCACCGAGGTGCTCGAGACCGGCGTCCCCCAACGCGTGCGCTACGGCATATCCGACGACGAAGCGTTCGCGGTCGGGCTCACCTGCGGCGGCACCATCGAGGTGCTGGTCCAGACCGTGTCGCCGGACGATGTCGACCTCGACGCGTTGGCGGGGGCGCTCGACGCCGACGAGCCCGTCGCGCTGGCCACCGTCACCGACGGTGACCACGCCGGGATGACCGTGCTGGTCCGGCCGGATGGGATCGAGGGGACCACCGGCGACGAGGGGCTCGACCACGCCGTCGACGCCGACGCTCGCGGGATGCTCCAGCAGGGGGCCACCGGGCTGCGTCACTACGGCCCGCACGGCGAACGTCGGCTCGACGAGGTCGGCGTGTTCATCGCCTCCTTCGCGCCGCGCCCACGGATGCTGGTCTTCGGCGCCATCGACTTCGCCGCGGCGGTCGCCTCCGTCGGCCGCTTCCTCGGGTACCACGTCACCGTCTGCGACGCGCGGGGACGGTTCGCCACCCCGGCACGGTTCCCGGACGCCGACGAGGTCGTCGTCGACTGGCCGCACCGCTACCTGGCCGACACCGAGGTCGACACCCGGACGGTGATCTGCGTGCTCACCCACGACCCGAAGTTCGACGTCCCGGTCCTCGAGGCGGCCCTGCGCACCGACGCGGCCTACGTCGGGGTCATGGGCAGCCGCCGGACGCACGAGGACCGGCTGGCGCGGCTCCGCGAAGCCGGCGTGAGCGACGCGCAGCTCGACCGGTTGCGATCCCCGATCGGTCTGGACCTCGGCGCCCGGACACCGCAGGAGACGGCGGTGTCGATCGCGGCGGAGATCCTGCTCGAGCGCCACGGCGGGTCCGGCGCGCGCCTGACCGATACCGTGGGTCCGATCCACCGGGACCGCGACGCCGTCGACGCCTGACGGCCACGCGGACCCGGACGCTCGGCCGTCGTCGGCGCACGATGCTGACTACCGTCGAAGTCGGTCGTGACGACGTCGTCGAGGTTCGGAGGTCCACGTGGAGTTCGTGAACGAGTTCACGGTGCCGGTCGGCGTCGACCGCGCCTTCGAGATCCTGACCGACCTCGAACGGGTCGCGCCGTGCCTGCCGGGCGCGACCCTCGAGGAGGTCCACGGGGACGCCTACACCGGCAAGGTCAAGGTCAAGGTCGGCCCGATCGCCGTCACCTACCGCGGGACGGCTGAGCTGACCGAGAAGGACCAGGAGGCCAAGCACGCGGTGATCCACGCCGCCGGCAAGGAGGCACGCGGGGCCGGTACGGCCACGGCGGACGTCACCGCCGACCTCGTGGCCGAGACCGACGACACCACGCGCGTGAAGGTCGTGACCGATCTGACGATCACGGGCAAGCCGGCTCAGTTCGGGCGCGGCGTGATGGGTGAGGTCGGGACGAAGCTGATCGACACGTTCGCGGACCGGCTCTCGACGATGATCGCCGAGGACGTGGGCGGCACGGCCGGGGGTCTGCCTCCGGCGACCGACGCACCCGCGGCGGATGCTCGTCCAGCCTCGGGCGCAGCAGCGGCCGCGCCGGGCATCGCCGCAGTAGCCGGAGCGGCCGCGACGACCTCAGCCGCTGCGACGACCGACGAGGTCTCGCCGCCGGCGCCAGCCGACGGGCCGCGTCGCATCGCCCCACCGGCGCAGGAGCCCGAGGCGCTCGACCTGGTCGAGGTGGCCGGCGGCGCCGTCGCCAAGCGGCTCGTCCCGCTCGTCGCCGTCGCCGCGGCGATCGTCGTCCTGCTGTGGTGGCGCCGGCGCCGGTGAGCGGCTGGGGTCGTCAGTCGGTCGGTGCGGGGGTGCCGTCGCGGTGCTCGGTGTCGCCCGCGAGCAGGTCGACGGCGTGCGGCAGCAGCCCGATGATGGCGGTGAGCGACTCGGTGGCGCCGCGGGGGCTGCCGGGGAGGTCGATGAGGAGGGTCGCGCCACGGATAGCGCAGACCCCACGCGACAGGTCCGCCATGGGCGTCGACGCGCGCCCCGCCGCGCGCATCGCTTCAGCTAGACCCGGAGCCTCCCGGTGGCAGACGTCGGTGGTCGCCTCGGGGGTCACGTCGCGCGGGCCGAACCCCGTGCCGCCGGTGATGCACACCACGGCGACCTCGTCTTCGTCGGCGAGCGCCGCGAGCAGCGCGGCGATCCGTGGTCGCTCGTCGGGTACCACCTCGCGTCGGACCACCGCGAAGCCGTGCTCGATCAGCAGGTCGGTGACGGCAGCTCCGGAAGCGTCGTCACGGTGACCGCTGGCCACCCCGTCGCTAGCGGTGACGACCGCCGCCGTCCGTCGACCAGCCACCTGACACCTCCCGCGTCCGAGCCGCTTGCGGAGGATAGGCAGTCGGTGGTGGCCGTGATCCTCGCGGCCGGTCGAGCCACGCGCTTCGGGACGACCAAGCAGGTCGCGGAGCTGCAGGGTCGGCCGATGGTCGGCCACGTCGTCGCCACCGCGCTCGCGTCGTCGCTGGTCGAGCAGGTCCTCGTCGTGGTCGGCCACGATGCTGGGGTGGTGTCCGCGGCCGTGGCTGGCAGCGGCCCGGTCGAGGTGGTGGACAACCCGGTCCACGCCACCGGACAGGCCAGCTCGGTCCGTGCCGGGGTGGCGGCGGCGCGGCGTCGTGGCGCCTCCGCCGTGGTGGTGCTGCTCGCCGACGAGCCGGACGTCACCGCGCAGGCGGTCGACGCGGTGGTCGGCGCGGTGCGCGACGGCGCTCCCGCGTCCCGCGCGCGGTACGAGGACGGGCCTGGCCACCCCGTGGCGTTCGCCGCGCGGGTGTTCGACCGGTTGCTCGGCCTGGACGGCGACCGGGGCGCCCGTGACCTCCTGGCCGAGCTCGGCGCCGTCGCGGTCCCCGTCCCAGGGCCGCGGCCCCGGGACCTCGACCGTCCCGAGGACCTCGCCGAGCGCGACCATCGGTAGGCGCGACCCCCGGCCCGACGCCGGTTCGTCGCGAGCGTCCCACCGAGGCATCTCGCCGCGCGCGGGGTCCCCCGAGGCGGGCTCCGCGTCCGACGGGACCGGTCGTCGTACCCCTCGTCCAGTTCTCCACAGCCGAGCGGGACAGGTCCTTGCATCGAACATATGTACGAGTACACTGGGTGTGTTCGTCGACGTCGACAGGCACCCGATGCGAAGCCAGGTCCACCGGCACACCACCCGCCGCCCGACCTCGCTCGCCATCGCACGCGAGCGCCGCCCCGGCTACCGGTCAGAGCACGACGATGCGGCCGTCCCGGCGCCCGACCACTCAGCGGCCGCCGACGCCGGAGCCTTCGCAGGTGGCCCCGTGTCCGCGGGGACCGGGACGGTGGACGACGCGGTCGCCACGATCAACGCCGGTTCGGAGGGTCCGTCCGTGCCCGACGGGGAGCTCGCCGAGCTGGTCGCCACGCTGCGGGCTGCCGACCGGCTGACGGCCCGTGCCGTCAGGCTGGCAGGCCAGCTTGACGCGCGCCGGGCTGCGGCCGAAGAGGGCATGATCTGCGACGGAGCGCTGCGGCTGCACACCGGGATGGTCGGCTCGGACGTGTCGATGGTCCTCACGGCCGCCGAGGTCCTGGACACGATGCCGGCGGTCGCCGGGCTGTTCGCCCGTGGGGTGCTGACCTGGGGGCACGTGCGGCAGCTGACGGTCGGTGTCCGCCGGTTCGACCGGCCGACCCGTGAAGCGCTCGATCGGCACCTGGCCGAGCACGCCGGACGACTCGAGAGGATGGACGCCGAACGACGCTCCTGGGCGCTGGAGGACGCGATCGACGACCACCGGCCCGAACGAACCCTGGAACGGCAGGCCGAACGGCAGGAACAGGCCGAGTTCCTCTCGTTCCAAGGCCAGCTCGACGGGTCGGGGGTCGATGTACGGCCAGTACGGCCCCGAGAGCTTCGCGGCCATCACCGACCGGCTCCAGGCCGAAGCCGACGCGCCCCAGACGGCACCGTGCCCCGGTGACCGTGACGGACCCGACGGTCCTGCCCCGACCCGGGGACGCCAGCTCGCCGACGCGCTGGTCCGCCTCTGCACCCGAACGACCGCCGACAGCGGGGTCGGGTCGGTGGTCCGCATGTCGGTCATCATCGATGCCGACCGGGTCACCGACCGTGCCGCCGGGCACATCGTCGCCGGGGTGCGTGGCCGGCCACCACGGATCGTGCGGTGGGCGCTGGACCGGCTCGCCTGCGACGCCGCCCTCGACGTCGTCGTCCGTGACGGGGTCGACCTGGTCGCCGCCCGCCGCTACGCCCCCGGCATCACCGCCGCCACCCGCCGTGCCATCGCGGCCCGCGACGGTGGTTGCCGGTTCCCGGGTTGCACCGCCCCGATCTCCTGGTGCGACGTCCACCACGTCCGCCCCCGCGCCGCAGAACACCACCCGGACGCGGTCGACGGCGACCACCACCCGACCAACCTCGTGGCGCTGTGCCGCCGGCACCACACCCTCGTGCACGGCCGCGGCTGGCGGCAACAGTTCGAGCCGGATGGGACCTACCGGCTGCGCCGCCGCGGCCGCACCTGGACCACCCTGCCCCGCCGTGACCAACAGCTGCCCCCTCCACGCCACGACCTTGCCGACGCCGTCCCCCGAGCCGGCCCGAACGCGACGTCCCGGACCGGACCCGCCTCCACGACACGCGCGGGATCGAACGGCAGCCGACCAGCGGTCGGAGCGGACCCCAGCCGAACACCGACCGGTTCGTCTCCGACGAACGTGAGGCACCCCGTCGGACCGTCGCTGCCCTTCTGACGGTCGCGGACCAGGTCCGCAGTCGTAACACCCTGAACGCCTCACCCCGCCGACCACCGGGTCGCGCGGGGTAGAGGCGCATCCCCTCGCGGCCTATAGGCGCGGGACCGGTGGACGCCGGGTCGGGTCGTTGCTCGCGACGATGCTGACGGGGCCGACCCGCGGAGAGCTCACGGTAGGTTCGGGCTCCCACGCCCCCGCACGAGGATCCACACGTGGCAGACCCGACCGTCCGTGGCCTCACGCACCTGCGCTCGGGCAAGGTCCGTGACCTCTACGAGGTCGACGACGATCACCTGCTGCTGGTGGCTTCCGACCGCGTCTCCACCTACGACGTGGTCCACCCGACCCCCGTGCCGGACAAGGGGCGCGTCCTGACCGCCGTGTCGAGGTTCTGGTTCGACCGGCTCGACGTGGACCACCACCTGGTCTCGACTGACCTCGCCGACCTGCCGGTCGAGCTCGACGCGGCGGACGCCGAACGGCTCGCTGGTCGCTCGATGCTGTGCCGCAAGGTCGACATCGTGCCCTTCGAGTGCGTGGTCCGCGGGTACCTGGTCGGGTCGGGATGGAGGGAATACCAGCGCGACGGCACGGTCTGCGGGATCGCGCTGCCGGACGGGCTGGTCGAAGCCGACCGGCTCCCCGAGCCGATCTTCACCCCGGCGACCAAGGCCGAGCAGGGCGAGCACGACGAGAACGTCAGCTTCGAGGTGATGTCGAACGCGCTCGGCGGAGAGCTCGCCTCGCAGCTGCGCGAGCTGTCGCTGTCGCTGTACGCCGCCGCCGCCGCGCACGCCACCGCGCGCGGCATCATCCTGGCGGACACCAAGTTCGAGTTCGGCCTCCGTAACGACCAGGTACTGCTCGCCGACGAGGTGCTCACGTCCGACTCCTCGCGGTACTGGCCGGCCGATGGCTGGGCACCGGGTGCGACACCGCCGAGCTTCGACAAGCAGTACGTACGTGACTTCGCCACCTCGACGGGGTGGGACAAGCAGCCGCCCGCCCCCGAGCTCCCTGACGAGGTCGTGACGGCCACCCGGGCGAGGTACATCGAGGCCTACGAGCGGCTCACCGGGGCGTTGTTCGACGACTGGCTCGCGCGCTAGGGATCCGACCGGGTCGGGCGGCCAGCCGCACCGGCCGCCGGTTCAGGCGAGGGTGATCGCGCGGCCCTCCGTCAACGCCTCGACGATCCGTGCGGCGCCGACGATCGACGCGCCGGGGACCAGTTCGGTGTCGCCGGTGATGCCGCGCTTGGTGGCGCAGGCCGAGCAGAGCCAGATCTCGCCCCCGCCCTCGGCGACCTGGCGTACGAGGTCGGACAGCGGCGGCATACCCTCCTCCTCGATGCGGTCCGCGACGCCGGGGAGCCCGACGTTGACGGCATCGACGGTGCAGACCACGATCGCTCGCTGGCCGGAGGCGACGGCCGTCGCGGCGGCGATGAACGGCACCGTCGCGCGTTCGGGGGCGTCCTCGCCGTGGGAGGAGGGGAACAGCAGGGTGTCGTTCACGGGCGCGTCCAGACGTCGGGGACGGCGACCGTAGGCCCGAGTTGGGTGCACGGAGCCGGCAGGACGGACACCACAGGGACCGCCGGGTTGCTGGGGAGAGAACGCACACCGCACCCGAACGGTTCCCTTCCTCCTACCCGCGTAGTAGCGTCCTCCGTACCGTCCTCACGACCGTGGGGTGGAGGTCGGCACCGCGCGCCCGCGCGCACGCCGACGGACGAGCTTTCCGGGAGGAATGTCCATGCATCGATCGCTCTGGTTGCGCCGCGTCGCGGCCGCTACCGCGCTCGCACTCGTCGCTGCCGCTTGTGGCGGCGACGACGAGCCCGAGACCACCGAGACCGAGACCGAAGAACCCGCGGACGACGGCGCCGAAGAGGAACCGGCTGATGACGGCGAGGAGGAGGAGGCCGCGATCGAGCGTCCCGAGCGCGATGACGTGCTCGACATCGGTTACATCCTCCCCGAGTCGGGTCCGCTCGCGTTCCTGGGCGCACCGCAGATCACGGCCGTGAACATGGCCGTCGACGACATCAACGCCGCAGGCGGCGTGATGGGCCAGGACGTGACCCTCAACAGCGGTGACGAGGCCGGCGACGCTGCCGTCGCTCGTGACACCGCGGCTCGCCTCATCAACGACGGCGCGGACGCCATCGTCGGTGCTGCCTCGTCGGGTATGTCGCAGGAGTTCATCCAGACGCTGAACGACAACGAGATCGTCCAGTGCTCCGGGTCGAACACCTCGCCGGCCTTCACCGACCAGGACAACAACTCCTTCTACTTCCGCACCGTCCCGCCGGACGAGGCGGTCGCGCCGATCATCGCCAACACCGTCATCGGTGACGGGTACGCCGCTCCGGCCGTGCTCGCTCGCGCGGACGACTACGGCGTCGCGCTGATGGAGCTCGTCGAAGCTGGTCTGACCGACCAGGGCGTCGAGCCCGCGCTCGTCGACACCTACGACACCGAGACCGACGACTTCGACGCGCTCGTGAGCCAGGTCACCGGTGCTGGCGCGGACTCCGTCGTCGTCATCGGTTTCGACGAGGCTGGCGCGCTGTACGGCGCCCTGCTCGAGGCCGGCATCTCGGCCGACGCGCTCTACGGTGGTGACGGTGTCTTCGGGCCCGCCCTCGCCGAGACGGTCGGTGCCGACATCAGCGGCCTGAAGGTCATCGGCGCCGCAGGTGACGACACCTTCAACGATCGTCTGAACGAGGAGATGCCCGACGGTGAGCAGGGCAACGTGATCTACGGCGGTCAGGTCTACGACTGCGTGATCGTCATCGCCCTGGCTGCCGAGGCTGCGCAGTCCACCGACCCGGCCGTCTTCAACGACGAGATCGAGGGCGTCACCACCGAGGGCACCGAGTGCACCTCCTTCGAGGAGTGCCGGGACCTGCTCGCCGATGGTGAGGACATCGACTACACCGGCGCGTCCGGTCCGCTGGACCTGGTCCGGCCGGACCCGACCTTCGGTCGCTACGCCATCGGCCAGTTCACGGCCGATGGGCTCGAGATCGTCGGTTCCGAGGACGTGGATCTGTCCGACCTCTGATCCGAGCCGCACCGCAGCAACGCAGGAGCCCCGCCCTCGGGCGGGGCTCCTCCGCGTGTCGCGGGGTCTTCAGCGGACCTTGGCGAGGGTCCCGAGGTAGAGCTCGATGACCTTCGGGTCCTCGAGCAGCTCGTCACCGGTGCCGGTGTAGGCGTTGGTGCCCTGGTCGAGGACGTAGCCGCGATCGCAGATCTGCAGGCACCGCCGTGCGTTCTGCTCGACCATGATGATGGACACCCCGCTGTCGCGGATGGTCCGGACCCGACGGAACACCTCGTCCTGGTTCGCCGGTGACAGCCCGGCGGAGGGCTCGTCGAGCAGCAGGACGGACGGCTCCATCATCAACGCGCGGGCCATGGCGACCATCTGGCGTTCGCCGCCCGACAGCGTGCCGGCCCGGCTCGCGGAGCGGTCCCCGAGCAGCGGGAACAGGTCGACGACGGAAGCGAACCGGTCGTCGAAACGCTTCGGCCGCAGGAACAGGCCCATCTCGAGGTTCTCTCGGATGGTCAGCGAGGGGAAGACGTTGTTGGACTGCGGCACGTAGCCGACGCCCCGTTCGACGAGCTGGTGTGCCTTGTGCCCGGTGATGACGTCGCCCCGGAGTGTGACCTCGCCGTCACGGATGTCGACGAGCCCGAACAGCGCCTTGACCAACGTGGACTTGCCGGCCCCGTTCGGACCGATGATCCCGACGATCTCGTTCTCGGCCAGCGTGAGGTCGCAGCCGTTGAGGATGTTGATGCCCGGCAGGTAGCCGGCGTGGACGTCGCTGGCGACCAGGATCGGCTCGGTGGTGGCCACGTCGCTCACTCCTCGGTCGGTTCGTCGTGGGAGCTGCCGAGGTAGGCGTCGATGACAGCGTCGTTGTTCATGATGTCGCTCGGTCGTCCCTCGGCGATGACGCGCCCCTCGGCGAGCACGACCACCCAGTCGCTGATGCCCATGACCACGTCCATGTCGTGCTCGACGAAGATGACGCTCATCCCCTCGTCGCGCAACGCCGTGACGTGGCCGAGCAGCGACTGCACGAGGGCCGGGTTCACGCCGGCCATCGGCTCGTCGAGCATGACCAGCGATGGCTCGACCATCAGCGCCCGCGCCATCTCGAGCAGCTTGCGCTGGCCGCCGGACAGCTCGCCGGCGTAGTCGTCCTTCTTGTCGATCAGCTTGAACCGGGTGAGGAGATCCTCGGCACGTGCGGTGTTGTCGGCCTCCTGCTGCGACCACCCCGGCCGGAAGAGGGCCGGCAGGAACCCCTCGCCGCGTTGACCGGTCGCGCCCAGCAGCATGTTGTCCATCACCGTCAGCCGCGACAGCGCCTTGGTGAGCTGGAAGGTGCGGACCATCCCACGCCGGGTGACCTGGTGCGAGGGCATGCCACCGAGCGACTCGCCCTCGAAGGTCCACTCGCCCTCGTTCGGGGCGTCGAAACCGGTCAGCAGGTTGAAGAACGTGGTCTTACCGGCACCGTTCGGCCCGATGAGTGCCGTGATGACCCCCCGCTGGATCTCGAGGTGGTCGACATCGACGGCGCGGAGCCCACCGAAGTTCCGCTGGACACCGTCGATGGTGAGGATCGGGTCCGGCTTACTCACGCCGGGCCGGGCCTCGATCGCGTCCATCGTGTGGGGGGTCGTCTCAGGCATCGAGCTTCAACTCCCTCGGGTCTCCAAAGATGCCCTGCGGTCTGAAGACCACCAGGAGCACCAGGGCGGCACCCATCAGGACCAGGGCGCTGGCGCCGACCGCGTTCGCCCCGGACAGGAACCCCGGCAGCAGGTCGGAGCCCTGCATCTGTCGGACGCTGACCTGGACGCCGGAGAACAGGAACCAGAAGATGATCGCACCCACGATGGGGCCGATACGGGTCGCGGCACCACCGAGGATGAGGATGGCGTACGCGTAGAAGGTGATCTGCGGCCGGAAGCTGTCGGCGTTCACGGTGGAGCCGGCGATGGCGAACATCACGCCGCCGACCGACCCGAGCACCCCGCCGAGCACGAGGCTCTGCATCTTGTAGCTGAAGACGTTCTTGCCGAGCGCCCGCGCAGCGTCCTCATCCTCGCGGATGGCTCGTAGGACCCGGCCCCAGGGGCTACGCATCAGCAGCGCGACGAGGAGCGTGGCCAGGGCGACCAGCCCCCACGTGACGACCAGGGACCACGACACCTGGGTGGTGTAGTTGATCGGCCCCATCCGGATACCACGGGTGAACGGGTTGATCGCGTAGAACTCGTTGGCGACCGACTGGAGCCCGAAGGGTCCGCCGGTGATCGGACGCGCGGGTCCCGAGCGGAAGAGCAGACGCAGGACCTCGGCGACGGCGATGGTGGTGATGGCGAAGTAGTCGGCGCGCAGCCGCAGCGTCGGGGCGCCGAGGATGATCGCGAGGACCACGCCGGCGAGCAGCCCCACGATCACCCCGACCCACAGGGGGAGGCCGAAGGTCGCCACCGAGATACCGACCCCGTAGGCACCGACGAGCATGAACCCGACCTGCCCGAAGTTCAGCAGTCCGGTGTAGCCGTAGTGCACGTTGAGCCCGATGGCCAGCAGCGCGTAGACCGCCGCCTGCGGCCCCAACGCGGAGCGGAGGGCGCTGCCGAAGATCGCTTCGAAGTCCACGTGAGGTCCCCTCAGCCGATGCGTTCGCGTCGCCCGAGCAACCCTTGGGGTCGGACGAGGAGCACGATGACGAGGACGCCGAGCGCCCACGCGGTCTTGAGCTCGTTCGGGAAGTACACGACCGAGAGCTCGGTGACGAGACCGACGACGAGGCTGCCGATCATGGCGCCGTAGGCCGTACCGAGACCACCGAGGATGATGCCGGCGAACATCAGCAGCAGCATCGGCTGGAAGCCGAAGTCGTAGCTGACGCGGAACATGGTCCCGTACAGCACGCCCCCGAGGCCGGCGAGCGCCCCGCCGGCGATCCAGACGACGCTGACGACGCGCTCGACGTTGATGCCGGACGACTCCGCGAGGTCGCGGTTGTCCGCGACGGCGCGCATGGCCTTCCCGATACGGCTGCGCTGGATGCCGGTCGCGACGCCGATGAGGACCACGAGCGCGATCGCGATGATCACGAGGTCACGGGGGGTGGTCGCGAACGGGCCCACGCTGATCCGCTGCTGCACCGCGTACTGCGCGTAGGGCTGCGAGCGGCCACCGAAGAAGATCAGGACGATGAACCGCAGCACCAGCGACAAGCCGATGGTGACCACGAGCAGCTGGAAGAGCCCGACGCCGCGTCGTGTCAGGGGTCTGAACACCCCCCGGTCCAGCACGCCGGCAGTGAGCGCCGCGGCGGCCACCCCGACGGCACCGGCGAGCACCAGGTGCAGACCGGCGATGTTGGCGAACCAGGCGACGACGGCACCGATGATGACGATCTCGCCGTGCGCGAAGTTGATCAGGCCGGTGGTCCCGAAGATCAGCGACAGGCCGACGGCGGTCATGGCGATGATCAGCCCGAACCGGAGCCCCGACAGCGTCTGCTGCAGGAACAACGCGACCTTGCCGCTGACGGCGGCGCCCTCGCCGAGCGCGAGCGGGACGGCGCGCCGCCCCGTCCCGATGGTGACCTCGACCGTGTTGTTGTCGGGGTCGCGCAGCTCGACACCCTCGGGCAGCGCGGCAACGGTGACGGCGTAGTCACCGGGCCCGGGGACCTCGAACTCCCACTGGCCGTTCTCGCCGGAGACGGCCTCGCCGAGGTCCGAGCCGCCGGTCTCGGCGATGGTCAGCTGCACGCCCTCGACCGGGCCGTCGGCGTTCCGGAAGGTCCCGAAGAGCACGGAGGCCTCGGCCTCGTCCTCGTCCTCGTCCTCGTCCTCGTCTTCCTCCGCTGCCGGTTCCTCGTCGTCCTCCTGGGCGAGGATCAGCGCGTCGCCCGTGGCCGCGTCCAGCGGCGCTGCGGCAGCCGGCGCGAGCGCCGCGATGGCCGGAGCGAGCAGGGCGACCATCAGCGTGGCGAGGACGGCGATGCTCAGCGCGAACGCTCGGACGCGTGCGCTCAAGGCCCAGCTCCCGGATCGGCGACGCGCGGAGCCTAGTCAGCAGATCCGCCGGCAGGTGAAGGGAGCGGCGGGCGCTACGCTCCGACGCCCGCTCGGGTCGGATCGAGGACGTCGATCGAGGCCGCTCCGACCGCTCCGCGCGGCGGGCCGCGCCGCCACCGGGGACCCACGAGGGCTACATGCTCGATCTCGATCCGCAGCTGACCGCGACGCTCGCCGTCGCCGCGTGCGTCGCTGCCGCGGTGCTGCTCCTGCTCGTCGTGCTGCTCGCGCTGCGGACCCGCCGCCTGGTGGCTGAGCACCGCCGCGCGATCGACCCGAAGCGGGGGGAGGACGTCATCTCCGTGCTCGGCCGGCACGAGGACACCATCCAGGCCATCGACCGTGACGTGCGTGCCCTCGATGCCCGATCCGGCGAGCTACGCGAGCTCGTACGCGGCACGGTTTCCCAGGTCGGCATGGTGCGGTACGACGCGTTCGAGGACATGGGAGGCGCCCTGTCGTTCTCCGCGGCGCTCCTCGACGAGCACGGGGACGGGATCGTGATCTCGGCGATCAACGGCCGGACCGAGACCCGCTGCTACGCCAAACCGGTGACGCGCCGCAGCTCGGAGCACAACCTGTCGGTCGAGGAGGAAGCGGCCATCGAGACGGCCGTCCGAGGCGGGGGGATGGGCGAGGCCCCGGCCCCGGCTCGTCGTCGGCGGCGGTCGTCGCCGTGACCGCGGGCCGTGCCACGGATCCGGTCGACGCGGTGGGCGCCCCCCGCGCAGACGTGGCCTACCTCGGGCCGGCGGGGACCTTCACCGAGACGGCCGCCCAGCTGATCGTGGGCGGCGCCGGCCCGCTGCTCCACCCCTGCAGCGACGTCGCCGAGGTGCTCCGTCGGGTCGAGGAGGGCGTCGCCACCCGCGGGGTCGTACCGATCGAGAACACCCTCGAAGGATCGGTCACCGCCACGCTCGACGCGCTCGCGTTCGAGACCGATCTGCTCATCGGCGGCGAGCTCGAGCTGCCGGTCACGCTCGTCGCGGCAGCGGCGCCGGGCACACAGCTGTCGGAGGTCACCGAGGTCCGCTCGCACCCGGTCGCCCTGGCATCGACGCGGCGCTGGCTCAGCACGTCGCTGGCGGGGGCTGAGACCATCCCCTCGAGCTCCACGGCGCGTGCTGCCCAGGAGGTCGCCGAGCTCGGTGGCCCTCGGCTGGCCATCGTCAACCCGCTCGCCGCCGAGCGCTACGAGCTCGAGATCCTGGCGCGGGACATCACCGACCGGTCCGCCAACTCGACGCGCTTCATCGTCGTCGGCCACGACCTCGGTCCGCCGACCGGTTGGGACAAGACCTCGCTCGCGGTGTTCATCGACGAGAACCGACCGGGGGCGCTCCTGCAGCTGCTCGAGATCTTCGCCGAACGCGACCTCAACCTGACCAAGATCGAATCCCGCCCGACCAAGGCGGAGCTCGGTGAGTACTGCTTCTTCCTCGACACGGCCGGTCACCTCGCCGACGAACGGGTCGGCGACGCGTTGGCTGCCGTCAAGCGCACCCACCGTGACGTGAAGGTGCTCGGCTCCTACCGCCGGTCCGGGGCGCGGGTGACCTCCGAGGCGGACGCGATCGCTTCCGACGACGCGGCCTACCGGTCCGCGGCGGAGTGGCTCGGCGAGTGGCGTGCCCGGATCCCGGACCTCCAGCCGTGAGGGGTCGTCCGATCGCGCGTCGCATCGGCTGACGCAGGTCGGAGGACCGGGGCCACGCACTGGGGCGGGCCCGGCGCACGGTTAGCCTGCCCGCCATGATCGATCCCCGTCTGCTCCGGACCGAACCCGACGCCGTCGCGGCCGCGCTCGCGCGCCGCGGCATCGACCGGGACCGCGTCGACGCGCTCGTCGCGCTCGACGAACGCCGCCGGTCGTTGACCGCCGATGTCGACCGCGCCCGCGCGGATCAGAAGACGGCGTCGACGTCGATCGGGAAGGCCTCCCCCGAGGAGCGGCAGGCGCTGATCGACCGGGCGAGCGAGCTGAAGGCCGGTGTCGGCGGGCTCGAACGGCAGCTCACCGAGGCCGAGGCTGAGCACAGCGCCGCGTTCGCCCGGATCCCGAACCTGCCCCACCCCGCAGCGCCCGACGGGCAGGAGGGTGACGGGGTGGTGCTCCGGACCTTCGGGGAGCGGCCGACCTTCGACTTCGTCCCGCGTGATCACGTCGAGTTGATGGAGGCTGCGGACGCCCTCGATCTCGCCCGTGGGGCCCGCACCTCGGGCGCTCGCTTCGCCTACCTGAAGGGTGAGGGGGCGCTGCTCGAGTTCGCCCTCGTCCGCTACGCCCTCGAGGTCGCGGGCCGGTACGGCCACACGCCGGTCATCCCACCGGTGCTCGTCCGCGAGGAGGCCATGTACGGCACCGGCTTCCTGCCGACCGACGAGCAGCAGATCTTCACCCTCCCCGAGGACGACCTCTACCTCGTCGGCACCTCGGAGGTGCCGCTCGCGGCGCTCCACATGGACGAGCTCCTCGACGAGGGGGATCTGCCGCTGCGGTACGCCGGGTACTCGCCCTGCTTCCGGCGCGAGGCCGGGGCCCACGGCAAGGACACCCGCGGGATCCTGCGCGTCCACCAGTTCGAGAAGGTCGAGCTGTTCAGTTTCGTCCACCCGGACGGTTCCGACGACGAGCACGAACGGATCCTGACCATCGAGGAGGAGATCTTCGGTGGTCTCGGGATCCATGCCCAGGTGGTCGACATCCCCGTCGGCGACCTCGGGGCCTCGGCGGCCCGCAAGTTCGACATCGAAGCGTGGTTGCCGGGCCAGGACGCCTACCGCGAGGTGACGTCCGCCTCGAACACGACCGACTACCAGGCCCGCCGGCTGCGAACCCGCATCCGCGTCGCCGGGGGTGACAACGTCCTCGTGCACACCCTGAACGGCACCGCGCTCGCGGTCCAGCGCGCCATCATCGCGCTCGTCGAGACCCACCAGCGTGCCGACGGATCGGTCGCCGTGCCCGAGGCCCTGGTGCCCCACCTCGGGACCGAGGTGCTGTTCGCCGGACGCCACGCCGACGCCGCGGAGGGAACCTCGTGACCCGCTTCGAAGCCCGTAACACCTCCAGCGACGACCTCCCGGTGCCTCCCGAGCCGATCTGGGAGGTGCTGACCAGCCCCGAGCTGCTCGCGGAGATGACGCCGCTGATCGACCACATCGACGAGGTCGAAGACTCGTATTGGCGCTGGCACATGGCCAACATCGCGGGGGTCGGCGTCGCGGTGTCCCCGTGCTTCACCGTGCGGATGGACTTCGATCCGACCGAGCGCATCGACTTCACCCACGAACCGGTCGGGAAGGAACGCGCCGGCGCCGACGGCATCTACACCCTCGAGCCCATCGAGGGCGGCACCCACCTCGCCGTCGACATGTCCGTGCACGTCGACCTGCCACTGCCGGCGATCTCGCGCCCCGCCGTGACCCGCGTGATGCACGCCACGATGGCCCGGATGGGCGACCGGTTCGCGCAGAACCTGTGCCGCCACCTCGGGATCACCCGGTAGGTCAGCTCGCTCGGGGACGCAACCGATGTGGGGAGCGCCATCGCTAGTGTTGCCGTGATCCTCGGAGGGTTGGCCGAGCGGACGAAGGCAGCGGTCTTGAAAACCGCCGGGCGGTGTACGCCGTCCCGTGGGTTCGAATCCCACACCCTCCGCGACGACCGCCACCGGTGGTCGTGGGGCTGGTCGCGCTCGTGCGCGGTGGGGCGGAGGTCGGTGCACTGACCGTTGCGTCCGCGATCCGGCCCGGTACGCCGCTCCCGCGTGCCGGGGTCCACCCCCTCCTCGGCATCGTGGGCGCTGCCGCCTGCCTGCCGGCGGCGATCCTCGCCGGCCCAGGCGGGGGCGTCGACCGACCGATGCTCGTCGCGCTGGCCGTCCTCGCGGTCGGGACGACCATCCTCCACGTCGTGGCGGGCCGGAACGGCGTGGAACGCCCCGACCAGGTCACGATCGCCACCACCGGGGCCGCGGCGCTGTTCCTGCTCGTGCTCGTCGCACGGTCGACGTTGGACGCGGCATCCTGGCTCGCGCTGTTCGCGGCCTCCTCGGTCTCCATGGCGACCGTCCGGCACGGCGAGGTGCGGACCGTCATGCAGGCCCTGCTGGTGGTCGGTGCGTGGACGTTGTTGGTCGTCGATCACCCGGACCCACGGTCGATCGACGGTGCGATCGCGGTGCTCGGGTCCGTGCTGCTGCTGGTCGCGGTCACCGTGCTGGCGAGCGCTCTGGCGGGTGACCTCGAGCGCTCGCGTCGGCGTGAGCTCGCGACCCGCCGCGCGGCCGATCGGCGCACCGACCTGCTCGATGCCGTCCGTCGGCTGAGCCGGGCCGATCACGGAGAGGTCATCGACGCGACCGTCCGTGTCCTGCAGGAGTTCGGCTTCCCCGTCGCGGCGGTCCTCCTCGTCGATGCCGGTGCCTTGGCGGCGAACCGGGTCGCGGGCGTCGAGGAGCGGGAGGACTACGGCGGGGGTGTGAGCCGGCACGCGTTGGAGACCGGTCGCACGGTGGTCTCACCCGACTACCGCAACGACGAGCTCCGGCTCCCGGGTCTCGACCTCGGTGCCGTCGTCGCGACGCCGATCCGTGCCGACGGCCGCGACATCGGCGTCCTGACGGCGGGGGTCCCCGACGCGGGTGCGCCGCCGATGGGGGACGTCGAGGTCGTCGAGGTACTGGCGGCCCACCTCGGTGGCGCGCTGGCGCTCGAGCGCGTCGAGGACAACCAGGCCGTCCTGCTCTCCCGTCTCCGCGACCTCGACCGGCTCCGAGCGAACTTCGTCGACCGCGTGTCCGAGGATCTACGCGATCCACTCACGGTCGTACGTGGCGTGGCACAGACCCTGGTCAAGCACGGTGAGCGTGTGCCGGTCGAGCAGCGTGCCGAGATGCTCGCCCGCCTCACCGCGCAGGCCTCAGAGCTGGCCCGGACGCTCGAGACGTTGCTCGACTTCTCGCGGGTGCAGGTCGGGAAGGTCGATCCCCGTCCCGAGCCGATCGACCTGGTCGAGTTGCTCGCTGAGCCGCTGGCCGGCACGGGCCTCGAGCTGAACGTCCGTGGTCGGCCCGTCGTCGTGGTCGACCGCGACCTGGTGCGCCGGGCGGTGGAGATCCTGCTGCGCGGCCCGGTCACGGCCGACGTCGGGCTCATCGTCGGCGAGGCGGATGCCACCGTCAGCATCGACGTCGGGTTCCGTGCCACCGACGGCTTGGAGGCCAGTTTCGCCATGTCGCTGGCCGAGCAGCTGCTGGTGGCCGGTGGTGCGACCAGCGAACGGCTGCCCGGCGGCTTCCGGCTGGTGCTGCCCCTGCGTCGGTCCCCGGTGACGCAGCCGTGAGCATCATCGACCTCGAGGCTCCGACGGAGGAACGACGGTCCATCACCCCTGCCGTCCTCGGGACCACGGTGGGGTTGGTGGTCGTGGCGATCATCACCGCAGCGGTCGGTCAGGACCCGCAGCGCTTCACGATCATCTTCGGGGTCGCCATCGTCGCCGCGGCCTTCGCCCTGCCGAGGCGACACCGGGGGTCGATCATCGTGTGGTCCTGGATCGGTTGGGCGGTGGCGCTCGGGGTCGGTGGCGTCCGTGACCCGGTGGCGATCGCGACGCAGCTGGGTGGTGCAGCGCTGCTCGGTCTGGTGGCCCTGCGGACCACGGCCTCGCTCGAGCTCGCCCTCCGGGTGGAGCGCGCGGCGAGCCGCGCTTCACGCACCCGGGCGACGTTGCTCGGATCGGTGCTCCGGTTGCGTTCGCTCGAACCAGACGATGTCGCCGAGGCCGTCGTCCGGGGCGTCCGGGACGCGGGTTTCGACAGCGCGGTCCTGCGCTCGGTGGACGGCGACAGCCTGCGCCTCGTCGCTGCACGCCCAGCCGGCGGGCAGGATCCACTGTTCCGGTTGTCCGGGGACCGTGGCCTGGTCAGCGTCGCGTACCGAACGGGTCGGCCCGTGGTCGTCCACGAGTACCGGGCGCACCGGTCCGCCCTCCCCGAGTCGGGCGACCTCGGCGGCGCCGTCGCGGTACCGGTCCGCGTCGACGGCGAGGTCGCCGCGGTGCTGTTCGCCGGCCGGCGCGAGCTCGGGCTCACGACCGGACAGGTGGAGGCGGTCGAACTGCTGGCCGAGGAAGCCGGTACCGCGCTCCAGCGGGCCCGTGGCTTCGCCGCCGGTTCCGCCACGGTGGCGGAGCTCCGTCGCCTCGACGAGCGCACCCACGACTTCGTGTCGACGGTCTCGCACGAGCTGCGGACCCCGATGACGGTGATCGACGGTCTCGGACAGACCCTGGAGCGGCGCTGGACCGACCTCGACCACGTCCGTCGAGCCGATCTGCTCCGGCGTATCGACGAGAACGCGGAGCGGTTGGCGGCGATGGTGCGCTCCCTGCTCGATTCCTCCGCGTTGGAGCAGGGACGGATCGAGCCCCGGCTCGAGACCGTCCACCTCGGTGCCTGCATCGCGGCGGTCCTCGGCCGGTTGGCGCCGCTGCTCGACGAACACCCCACCCGGGTGGACGTCGACGTTGACCAGCGGGTCGAAGCGGACCCCTCGCTGCTGCAGCACGTGCTCGAGAACCTCCTCTCCAACGCGGCGCGACACACCCCGCCAGGGACGGCGGTGCTGGTGCGGGCCCGACCGACGGACGAAGATGTCGAGGTGGAGGTGTACGACGAGGGGCCGGGGATCACCCCGCAGGACCTCCCGCACGTCCTCGAGCGCTTCTACCGGGCGGGCGAGCCGACGACGCGACCGAGCGGGGGGCTCGGGCTCGGCCTCGCGCTGAGCCAGCAGATCGTCGAGGCCCACGGCCGTGAGCTGACGGTCACCTCGGAGCTCGGGATCGGCACCCGGTTCGCCTTCCGGCTCGCGGCCACGCCCTCGGATCCCTGACGGTCAGGGTGAGGAGGTGGTCACCGTGGAGACGGCGCGTCGCAGCCGGCTCGTCGGCGTCCCGACGCCGCCGTCCTCCCCGCGCGTCGGCCAGAGCTGTTCGATCTGGGCGTTGAGCTCGGCGCCGATCAGCACGGCGAAGCCCGTGAGCCAGATCCACAGCAGACCGACGAGGGGGCCCGCGAGCGGGCCGTACGGGCTGTCGGAGTCGAGGATCCAGGTCCCGTAGAGCCGGAGGCCCGAGCTTCCGGCCAACCACAGGACCGTGGCCAACACGGCGCCCGGCACGTCCCGCAACCAGCGCGTGTCCCACGGCGCACCGACGTGGTACAGCGACGCGAGCGCGGCGGTGACCAGCACCAGCACGGCGGGCCAGTACCCGACGCGCCACACGGTCGCGAGCAGGTCGCCGTCGACGCCGGGGATCGTGGCGAGGCGCTCGCCGAATCCCGGGCCGAGGATGAGCAGGGGGGCCGCGACCAGGCTGATGAGCAGCCCGACCACGGTGAGCGCCAGCCCGAGCACCCGGTGGCCGAACCCGGTCGGTTCCTCACGTCCGTAGGTGATGGCGATGGTGACCAGCACGACCTTGATGGCGCGGGAGGCGGTCCAGAGCGTGGTCAGGAACGCGATCGAGACGACCGACACGGTCGTGTCGGAGACGAGTTGGTCGAGGACCGGTCGCAGGACCTCCTCGACGGCCTGCGTGCTGAGCGCGACCGAGGCCACCTCGGTGATGCGGTCGATGAGGTCGTCGCGCCACCCGCCACCCTCGCCGGCGACCAGGCTCAGGGCCGCGATCGCGGTCAGCAGCAGCGCTGGCAGCGACAGCAGCACCCAGAAGGCGAGCTCGGCGGCCAGGCCGGGGAGGCGATCGGCGATCGCGCCGTGGGCGGTGCGGACGAGCAGGGTGACCCCGGGCCGGATGCGCTCCGGGCTGCGGTCGATGATGCGGCGGCTGAGGGGATGCACGCACCGAGCGTAGGGGCGGGCCACGGCCGGGCGGGGTGTCCGGAGCCGCCGAGCCGAGGCCCGGCCGGCGTGGAGCGCACCCGTGGACCGCTGCTACCCTGCGGCCGTCGCGCGTCGCCCCAGGGTGGTTCGCGGGCGCCTGG
>NZ_JBBEBZ010000108.1:0-3578 GCF_040882075.1 Nitriliruptor sp. | reverse complement strand
CAGCAACTGCCACTCCTCGGGCGTCCACAGACGCCCTCGCTGGGCTGCGGCGTCAATCGTGGCCGGCCGTGTGGGCTGTTGGGACGGCTTCGCAGCAGCACGGAACCGAGTGACCGCGGGACCCGCTGCCTTCCATGACGACCGAGGTCCGGTCCAGCCGTGCCGGACCTCGTTCGTGAAGCACCGCAACGCGCCTACGACGCGCCACGTACCCAGCCGCGCCAGGTCAGAGGTCGGTGACCGGATGCCCTGCACCCAGGACCGACATCGCGCGCGTGACCCACGTGCCGGCCCGGGCTCTGGGTGGAGCCCACCTACTCGAACGTTCCAGCGAGAGCTGCGACGTCCCGCCCGTGGCCGCCCAGGGCGGCCAGACCGTCGTCACTGCGTTGCTGTGGGCGCTGCGAAAGCAGGCTTGAGCCCTTCGAGCCGGCCGAGCTACGTCACCAGTTCCCCACGAGAGCCAGCGGCGCCTTGCAGCTGCTCGCCCGGCAGTTCCCACCTCGACCGCCACCCAGACCACTTGGGGCGTAGCGTCCTGCGCCGCAGCGAACGTCCGCCGCAGCTCAGGAACTTGATCTGGCTGTACCGCGTTGCAAGTGTAAGGAAACGTGTAAGGTGGATGAGTGGACAACCGGCGCGTCATCGAACCACTCGTCCTGGCGACGAACCCCTTGGTGTTCGTTCTCGGCCAGGTCGTGTTCTCGCCTGTGCTGCGGATGGGGAACTACGTCCCCGAACTGCAGGAGCAGTTCCGGCGAGCCGGCTTCCCTCGCTTCCACCAGCTCGATGCCCAGGAGCTTCGCTTGGGCCCAGGTGGCGCCCAGGTGATCCCAGATCGCCGTTGGGTCTTCGCCGACCGCGCGAACCAGATCGCCGTAGTCCTGTCCGCGAGCTTCGTCGTCGTTGAACAGACGCGCTACGTCAGCTTCGAGTCGTTCATCGAAACCGTGGCTCAGGCCGTCGAGATCATCGGGGAAGTCCTCGACGTCGATCTGTGCGAACGGCTTGGTTTCCGTCGCGTCAACCTCATCGAACCAGGCTCGTCAGGTCTGAGCCTGCGGGAGTTCTTCCAACCCGGTCTGCGTGGGCTTGAGCCCTCAGAGCTGGGTGTCGAACGCCTCGATGCTCAACTCGAGGAACGTGGGCAGACGCCGAGTGGGAACCTCGTAGTTCGGCTTCTAAAGCCCGCGCCGGATTCCGGATTGCCTCCAGACCTCGGGATGACCACCCTGCACCAGAAAGCTCCCGATGCAGGAGCTGAGAGCGCTCTACTCGACATCGATCACTATTCGACGCGCGAGCGAGATTTCCAGACTGATGCCGTGGTAGAAGGCTTCTGGGAGCTGCACCGCTACAGCGATGAGGCATTCCGGGCCGCCGTGACCGCGGAAGCGCTCGGGTTCTGGGGACGGGGAGGGCCTGCATGACGACGACCACCACTTCGGAATCGCCGCCCGCGGCTGGAACGTTCGGCGAAGATCTCACCTCGAACGTGGTCCTGCCAGGCATGGTCTTGCCTGCGCGGGTGGCCGTGCCACAGCTGCTGCAGGGCAGAACCAGCGCATGGAATGCGTTCGTTCAAGACGCGCGAAGTGGCACCAGTGGCTGCCTCATGTCAGTGCTCGCACTCGAGCCTGCACCGACAGGCAGCCGTGTTGTTGTCCACACAGCCCCAGCACAGAAGCCGCCGCGGAGTGTTCCAGCCACCGTCGGGGAGATGCTCGGCACGATTCGAGCTGCGTTCTCTTTGACCGTCACTGAACTCGCCCAAGTGTTGCGCGTGCAGCGTCCCGCCATCTACAGCTGGCTGTCGGATGACGCCCAGCCACGCGAGCAGAATCTGCAGCGGATGATCACCATTTGGCGCCTGGCCAGTCGATGGCTGTCCACATCCGACGTGCCTCTTGGTCAGGCAAGGCGGCTGCCGGGCCGGAGCGGGCTCTCGCCGCTGGAGCTCTTGAGCCAGGAACCACTTTCGGAACACGTCGCGGCGGAGCTCGAGTTCTGGGACCGCTCCTCCCTCGGGACGGCCTCGAGTGAGCGGGGGCAGGGCGGCCGGCGGGCAGCAGCGATGCTGGGTCGCAGGGGACCCGTACCGGGGGCGCGAGATAACGTTTCCTTCGAGACGGGTCAACGGACGTCGCCGGAGTGACTGTGGCGCACCGTGCCGTCTCCTGAGCGCGAGACGCCCTGGTTGCAGGGCGACACCGTCTCGCCGGAGACGGCTAACGACTGGCGAGCACAGGGCCTGACACCCGAGGAGTGGGACCCGCAGCGCGACTGGTTGGTGGTCGTGAGTCACTCCTGTGACCTCGCAGCCCAGGACCTCGAAGCAGAGCCGTGGGCTGAGATCATGCGGGGCGTCCCCGCTGAGGGTCCGGCCAACGGGAACCTCACGTGGGGCAAGAATCCCCGCAAGCTCCAAGTCGAGGCAGCCAGCAGCGCCGAGGTGGTTACGCTCAGTGTCCACGACCGGGTCCGGATCCCGAAGCAGGCGCTTGAGGGGCACGCGCCGGATCAGGGTCGACGCCTCCCCGCCAAGGACCGAACAGGCCTGGCAAGATGGCTCGGGAAGCGCTACTTCCGAGCCGCGTTTCCTGACGCTTTCAACGACCGTGTTCGCCCTGTCACGGGGAGGATTCGGGATTTCCTGAAGAAGCCAGGCGGCACGGTGCTCGCCGGCCTCTACCTGATCTTGAACAGCGACGACGAGTTGTCTCCAGACGACGCCTACCGGGTGGTACTGCGAGGCGTGATGGAGGTGAAGGACCACAACGATGAGGAGCTGAAGGCACTCGCGCTGCAGGCGATGAAGGCTGTAGCCGGGCTGCTTGGGCAGCTTCCCGATGTGGAGCTCGAAGTCTGGGAGCTGGTTTCGACCGCCGAGATGTCGCTCGATGATCTCAACTACTTCCAGAGGTGGGACTACGACGACCTGAGCGACCGTGCCGACGGCGCCGCCCGGGCTGTTGACCCCTGAGCGTCGCACATCGCTTCGCGGTGGATGCCGGACCATGGCTGGGCGGCCACCGGGGAGGCCCATTCGACGGTTCGACGTTGCGGCACGAGTCCGGCCCGCAGGTCCTGGATGTCGTCGACCGAGAGGCCGGCTTCCGCGCAAGCGCGGTCGAAGCCGGGCGAGCGAACGGTGATGTCGGCGACGTACTGCTGGACGACGCTGAGGTGCTGCAGTGCTTCGTCCCCGCGGAGCGTCTGAGCTGTCGGTCGGATCGTTCGGCGGACCCAGTCGATGGCGGGGCCCAGCGATCGTTCGACCGGCTCCCACAGGTGATCGACCGAGCGGGTGCCGTCCGAGTAGTCGAACGAGCCCCGCTCGGCTGCGGCGCTCTCTGCTGACCGGCAGAAGGAGCGACCGTCGGAGAGGTCGGTCGCTCGAACGGTGGCCTGTCTCATGGCTTGCCGGGCTGACGGCGACCGAAGCGTCCGATGAGCGCCGCGGGCACCCGGTGCTGCTTCGTGCCCACCGTCCGGGCTGCTCCGTGCTCCGGCCCTGTTGCGTCCGAGTCGGTCATCCCGGCGGGCTCGGGGCCGTCGACGGGTTCAGCCGCTGCCGC
>NZ_JBBEBZ010000107.1:0-23613 GCF_040882075.1 Nitriliruptor sp. | reverse complement strand
TTCGACGCGCCGGTGATCTTCTTCGTGCAGAACAACCAGTACGCCATCTCGGTGCCGCTCGACAAGCAGACCAAGGCGCCGAGCTTGGCGCACAAGGCCATCGGGTACGGCATGCCGGGGGTCCGGTGCGACGGCAACGACGTCCTCGCGACCTACGCGGTCACCAAGCGGGCCGTCGAACGGGCCCGCGCCGGTGGAGGGCCGACCTTCGTCGAGGCGATGACCTACCGCATGGAGGCACACACGACCTCCGACGACCCTTCGCGCTACCGCACCAAGGAGGAGCTCGCCGAGGCCGCCACGACCGACCCCCTCGTGCGCATGCAGAACTTCCTCGAGGACCGCGGCCTGTGGAGCGACGAGCTCGAGGCGGACTGCGACGAGGCCGGGAAGGCCGCTGCGACCGCCCTCCGAGACAGCATCTACGACGCGCCGCACGGGGACCCGATGGAGCTGTTCGACCACGTCTACATCGACGATACGGGCCACTACGAACGTCAACGTGAGGAGCTGCGCGCGGAGCTCGATGCCGCCGACGGCGGCGAGCGTCCGGTGACCGACGGGGGTGCCGCGTGACGGTGACCCTGGCTCAGGCGATCAACCGCGCCCTGCACGACGCCATGACCGACGACGATCGGGTGCTGGTCTTCGGTGAGGACGTCGGCAAGCTCGGCGGTGTCTTCCGCGTGACCGACAAGCTGCAGGACACCTTCGGCGAGGCGCGCTGCTTCGACACGCCGCTCGCGGAGTCCGCGATCGTGGGGACCGCGATCGGTCTGGCGATGTACGGGTGGCGGCCCGTCCCCGAGATGCAGTTCGACGGGTTCACCTACCCGGCGTTCGAGCAGATCGTGTCACACATGGCCAAGATGCCGAACCGTTCGCGTGGCACGGTCAAGCTCCCGATCACCCTGCGGATCCCGTACGGCGGCGGTATCGGCGCGGTCGAGCACCACTCCGAGTCGCCTGAGGCGTACTGGGCGCACACCGCCGGTCTGAAGGTGATGAGCCCGGGCAACCCCGACGACGCCTACTCGATGATGCGCGAAGCCATCGCGATGGACGACCCGGTCGTCTTCCTCGAACCCAAGCGGCGCTACTGGATGAAGTCCGACGTCGAGCTGCCGGTCACGACCGAGCCCGCTCGTCAGGCCGTGGTCCGTCGCACCGGGTCGGACGTGTCGGTCTTCGCCTACGGACCGATGGTCCGGACCGCTCTCGAAGCGGCGGAGGCCGCGACGGAGGAGGGGTGGGACCTCGAGGTCGTGGACCTGCGCAGCCTGTCACCGCTCGACGAGGACACGATCGTGGCGTCCGTCGAACGGACCGGTCGCGCCGTGGTCGTGCACGAGGCAGCTCGGTCGTTCGGGGTGGCCGCCGAGGTGGCGGCCCGCATCCAGGAGCGCGCCTTCTACTCGCTGGAGGCTCCGGTCCTGCGGGCGACCGGGTTCGACACCCCCTACCCGCCGGCCAAGCTCGAGGAGTTCTGGCTCCCGAACGTCGACCGGATCCTCGATCTGGTCGAGCGGACGCTGAGCTACTGAGCTGCGGCCCGCCACGGCGGGCGGCGAGGAGGACCACCTGTGAGCATCCGTGACTTCAAGCTCCCCGACCTCGGTGAGGGGCTCGAGGAGGGCGACGTCGTCGCCTGGCACGTCGAGGTCGGTGACGTGATCGAGCTCAACCAGACGGTCGCTGAGATCGAGACGGCCAAGGCCGTCGTCGAGGTGCCGTCCCCCTTCGCCGGTGAGGTGGTCGAACGGATCGGCGAGGTCGGCGAGACCCTCGAGGTCGGAGCGGTCTTCCTGCGCATCGATACCGCTGCGTCCGGCGGCGGCGCCGCCAGTGCACCCACCGCGTCGGACGACCCTGCTGCCGAGGACCTCGACGTCACCGTCGAGTCGGGCCCGGCTGAGGAGCTCGACGAACAGCGCCCCTCGACGGGCTTGGACGCCGAGACCGAGCCGCAACCGTTGGTCGGGTACGGCCAGCGTGAGGGCGGATCGCGTCGTCGCCGCCGCGGTGGCGACGAACCTGCGGCCGCTGCCACGGACGTGTCGACGCGCGTGCTGGCCAAGCCCCCGGTGCGCAAGCTCGCCAAGGATCTCGGCGTCGACCTCGCGGCGATCGCGCCAGGGAGCGGACCGGACGGGGTCATCACGAGGGACGACGTCCGCGCGGCCAGCGCCGGCGTCACGACCAGTGCCGGCGTCACGACCAGTGCCGGCGAGACGGCCAGCGCGGCACCCACCACGAGCGTTCCTGCGAGCGCTGCACCGACCCCGCCGCCGTCGGACCGGTCGGTGGACGTCGTCGCCGGGTACCGCGGCCGGACCCCGGGCGACGTCGAACCCGTCGCCGGTATCCGCAAGCGCATCGTCGAGAAGATGGAGATGTCGCGTCGTTCGATCCCCGAGGCGACCTGTTCACGGTGGGCCGACGTCACCGATCTCTGGGAGCTGCGTCGCGACCTGACCGCCGCTGCCGCGTCCGATGGGCACGAGGTCAAGATCACCCCCTTCGCGGTCGTGCTGCGCGCCGCCGTCGTCGCGCTCCGCCGCTTCCCGACGCTGAACGCGTCGATGGTCGGGCGCGACGGGTCGAACGCCGGCGAGATCCACCTGCACGAAGCGATCCACCTCGGGTTCGCGGCGGACACCGACCGGGGTCTGGTCGTCCCCGTCATCCGCGACGCGCACCGGCTCACCACGCTGCAGATCGCGTCCGAGCTGAACCGCCTGGCGACCGCGGCTCGCGACGGAAAGCTCACCCCGGCCGAGCTGTCGGGGGGCACGTTCACGGTGTCGAACTACGGAGCCTTCGGCAACGACGACGGGGACCCTGTCATCAACCACCCGGAAGGTGGGTTGCTCGGGGTGGGAGCGATGCGCGAACGGCCGTGGGTGGTCGACCGCGGTGAGGGCAGCGAGCTCGCGGTGCGACGGACCTGCAAGTTCACGCTGGCCTTCGACCACCGGCTGTCCGACGGTGGCGAGGCGGGACGGTTCGTCACCTACGTCGGCGATCTGTGCGAGCAGCCCACCCAGCTGCTGCTGCACGCGTGATGGCCGGTCCCGAGGAGTCCGATGTGATCCACGACATCGTCGTCATCGGCGGCGGGCCTGGTGGGTACGCCACCGCCTTCCGTGCGCACGCCCGAGGGCTCGACGTCGCCCTGGTGGAGCGTGCGGAGATCGGCGGGACCTGTCTGCACCGCGGGTGCATCCCGTCCAAGGCCACGCTGCACGTCGCCGAGGTGCTCGAGGAGGTCCACCGCGCGGACGTTCTCGGTCTCAAGCTGACGTACGACGGGATCGACGGTGACGGGCTCGAAGCGTTCCGTCGCGGCGTGATCTCGGGTCTGCACAAGGGGCTCGTCGCCCTGACCGAGCAACGGACCACCCTCCACCGCGGACACGGCCGGGTCGTCCGGGACGGTGCAGGTGCACCCCGAGCACGAGGTGACTCGGGTCTGGTGGTCGAGGTCACCGGTGACGACGACGAGGTCACGACCGTCCGGGGGCGCCACGTCGTGCTCGCCACCGGCTCGGTCGCCCGGTCCATCCCCGGGGTCGAGATCGACGGCGAGGTGGTGCAGACCTCCGACCAAGCCCTGTGGTTCACCACCCCGCCCCGGCGTGCGGTCATCGTCGGCGGAGGCGCGATCGGCGTCGAGTTCGCCACGATGTGGGCGCCGATGGGCACCGAGGTCACCATCGTCGAGGCGCTCGACCGGCTCCTGCCGCTCGAGGACGCCGACTCGTCCAAGCTGCTCCAGCGCGCCTTCACCCGCCGCGGCATCGATGTGCACACCGGCGCGAGGGTCGAGGCGGTCACCCGCGACGGCGATGGCGCGACCGTCGAGGTGAGCGTCGGTGACGACCGGCGCGTCCTGGAAGCCGACCGCGTGCTCATCGCCACCGGTCGTGGTCCGCGGACCGACGACACCGGCGTGGCTGAGCTCGGTGTCCTCGACGAACGAGGTTTCGTGGTCACCGACGCCTTCGGGGCGACCGAGCTGGACGGTCTGTGGGCCGTCGGCGACGTGCGGCCGACGTTGGCGCTGGCGCACGCGGCCTTCGCGGAGGGGTTCGTCGTGGCCGACCGGATCGCGGGCGTCGAGGACGTCCAGCCGGTCGACCACGTGCACACCCCGCGGGTCACCTACTCGCACCCCGAGGTCGCCTCGGTCGGTCTGACCGAGGTGGAGGCACGGGAGCGCTTCGGCGACGATGGGGTCGCCGTCGCGTCCGTGTCGTTCCGTGGGAACGCCAAGGGCATCATCGCCGGCTCCGACGGGACGGTGAAGGTCGTCCACGCCACCGGCGGCGCCGCAGCGGCAGCGCCGGGTGTCGGCTTCGACCCGACGGGGCGGGCGGCAGGTCCGGTGCTCGGCGTACACATCGTCGGGCCGCACGCGACCGACCTGATCGGTGGGGCCACGCTGGCGACCTCGTGGGAGGCCCTCCCGGTCGAGCTCGCGGCCATCACCCACGCCCACCCCTCCCTCGAGGAGGCGCTCGGCGAGGCGTTCCAGGTGGCGGCCGGGGTCCCCTTCCACGCCCACTGACGCGCGCTCGATCCTCTCACGGTCGGGGGTGCCGGCCGTTGAGGGCCGGCGGTGTCGACACCTACCGGTCCGCCGCGGTCGAGAACATCGTCACCCCCGACGACGCGGTGTTCGCCGAGGTCCCGGTCCGTGGCCCGCTGTCGATGTGGGCACAGTCCGACATCATCACCTTCCACCAGCTGGACCGCACCGAGGGGCTGCGTTACGCCGAGATGGACCGTGAGGTCGCGATGGTCGACGAGGCCGGCGCACCCGTCCTGGACGAGGCCGGCGAGCCGGTCATGGGTCCGAACGAGAACCGTCTGTCCTGGCTCGACGCGACCGTGCTGACCACGGTGCTCGGCATGGGCATCATGGCCTACGCCCTCTCCGCCTTCGCGGTGGTGGTCGGTATCACCCTCGCACTGCTCGGCTTCGTCGTCCTCAAGCTCCGCAAGGACACGGTCGCCTTCGCCTGACCGAACCGGTCGAGGCGGTACCCGAGGCGCGGACCGTCCCGGTCCGCGCCTCACCCGTGTGTCAGGGCCGCCGACCGGCGGGTGGCAGCGACCCCAGCAGGATCGTGACGAGGAGGCCGAACAGGCGGCCGCCGTCACGTGCCCGCTCGTCCACCAGCGCGGCCTGGGTCAAGCCGTCGGCCGCCGCCATCAGCAGGCGTGCGATGTCCTCGGCGGCCACCGCAGCGTCGGTCCCGACGTCGTCGAGGTGCTGTCGGATCAGCGCCGTGATGCGGGTCCGCGTGCGCTGTTGACGGTCCGCGACCCGTCGCCGGACCCGCTCGTCCTCAGCACGCGCGGCGTAGAGCAGGAACTCCGCCTCGAGCAGGAACCAGCGACCGCCGAGCACCTCGAGATCACCGGCCTGCGCGGTCAGGGCGGCTGCGCGTTCCGCGGCTGGGACCCGTTCGACCAGTTCGGTGAGCACCTCGACGGTCCGGTCGAGCTCCCGGTCGAGCAGCTGCAGGAACAGCTCCTCCTTGGAGTCGAAGTTCGAGTACACCGCCCCCTTGGTGTACCCGGCCGCCTCGGCGATCTGATCGACCGATGCGCCGTGGAACCCCTGCTCGGCGAAGATCGTGGCCGCGGCGTCCAGCAGTTCACCCTTGGTGCGTTCGCGCTGTTCGTCGCGGCGCATCCTCGTCCTCACCCCGGTCACCTCGGTCCTCCCCGGTCCTCGCCGTCCCACGGTCCGGTGTTCGCCCCATCGGATCCCGGTTCCTGCTGGTCACCGCGATCGCTCTCGTCGGGTTCCGTCGCCGCGTCGTCGACCTCCACGGGCTCGCGGTGTTCGAGCTGCGCCGCGCGGCGCTGCCACCACACGAGGCCCGCCGTTCCGACCAGCACGACCCCGATCGCGATCGCGTTGTTCCGGGAGAGGCCCACGATCGGCAACCGGTAGTCGGTGTCCACACGCAGGGATTCCACGACCGCCCGTAGCAGCCCGTAGCCGATCGCGTAGACCCACAGCAGCGACCCGCGGCGCAGTTTGCCGGCGCGCTCGAGCAGGAGCAGCACGGCGACCAGGATCAGGTTGCCGATGGACTCGTACAGGAACGTCGGGTGGAAGGTGTCGACGCCGGCGTAGCGCTCGTCCCCACCCTCGATCCGCACCGCCCACGGGAGGTCGCTCGGGCGCCCGTACAGCTCCTGGTTGAAGTAGTTGCCCCACCGCCCGATGGCTTGGGCGAGCGGTACCGCCGGGGCCACGGCGTCCGCAAAGGCCGGCGTGTCACCACCGAAGCGTCGGATGAGGATCGCGCCGACGAGCGTGCCGAGGAACAGCCCGCCGAACAGCGCGAGCCCGCCTTCCCAGATCGCCAGGATCGACAGCGGATCGTCGGCGAACCGGTCGATGCGGGGGATGACGTAGCCGATGCGGGCGCCGAGGAAGCCGGCTCCGAGCACCCACAACGCCACCCGTTCCGCGGTCTCGGGGTCACCGCCGAACCGCTCGTAGCGCCGCGAAGCCATCCGGAGGGCGATGTACGCCCCCGTGGCGATCAGGATGCCGTACATCTGCACATCGATGGGGCCGAGCGAGAACCCATCGAACGGTGGCGGCGGGATGGCAGCGAGGAGTGCGGGCACGTGCGACCTCGGTCGTCCGGGGATCGTCGGCCCGGGCGGGGCGGGCACCGCCGCGAACGGTACCCGCCCCGTCCGGACCCGACCGCGTCGACGACCGAGCTCGACGGCCCCGGCCAGCCGGCGCGCTGGGCGGCGTCCGACCGGCCCGGGGGTCCGTACCGTCGGTGGGTCGACGCGGTCCGGTCCGGCGTCGGCAGCCGAGGAGGCTCACGCATGGTCAGGTCACTGCCGGGTGGACGGCGTCCCGACGCGACCGCCGAGGTGGCGCCCGCTCCGAACCTCGGTGGCGCTCCTCGTCCCGTCCGCGCCTCCGGCCGGCACCTGCCGTGTCCGCGCCCCGTGCCGCGGGGACCCGTGAGCGCGTTCGTGCTCGAGCACCTGGTCACGCCACCGCACGACCTGCCCGCGTGGCCGACCCCGGACGACGACCCGGTCGATGGCGACGACACCCACCTCGCCCTCTACCTGCTCTACGAGCTGAGCTACCGCGGTGTGGAGGGCGTCGACGAACGGTGGGAGTGGCACCCCGGCCTGCTGACCCTGCGTGCCGAGCTGGAGGAGCGGTTCACCCTCGTCCTGCAGGAGCTGGTCGGTGAGCTCCCCGAGGTCGACGACATCGCCGCGTTCCTCCGGACCCTCTGCACCGATGACGCCTCGGCACGTGACGGAGCGAGCGCGTCGGTGTCCCGCAGGTGCGAGCACGATGCGACGCTCGAGCAGGTCCGCGAGCAGGCGATCCACCGCACGGCGTGGCAGCTGAAGGAGGCCGATCCCCACTCGTGGGCCATCCCGCGGCTCGGCGGCCGACCGAAGGCGGCGCTGGTCGCGATCCAGGCGGACGAGTACGGCGACGGCGTCGACGAGGACGTCCACGCCGAGCTGTACGCGCTCACCCTCGAGCAGCTCGGCCTCGACGCGTCCCCGAACGTCTACCTGGACCTGCTGCCAGGTGTCACGCTGGCGACGGTGAACCTCGTGTCCATGTTCGGGCTGCACCGTCGATGGCTCGGTGCCGTGGTGGGGCACCTCGCGGTCTTCGAGATGTCGTCGGTGACGACGATGGCGCGGTACGCGACGGCGCTCCGGCGGCTCGGCTTCGGGCCGTGGGCGTGCCTGTTCTACGACACCCACGTCGTGGCCGATGCGACCCACCAGACCATCGCCGCCCACGAGCTGGCGGGCGGGCTGGTCGAGCAGGACCCGCGTCGGCTGGACGACGTGGTCTTCGGCGCGCTCGCCCTCTGCCGGCTGGAGGGCCGCTTCACCGAGCTGGTCCTGGACGCCTGGGACCGGGGGGAGAGCTCGCTGTTGGGGTCGTTCACCGCCACCGATCCCGCGCCCGGGATCACCGACGTCCACGTCCCGGCCGACGACCCGAGGCGCCCGTCCGTCTGATGCGCTGACCCACGTCGGCCGCCTAACGTCGGGTCTGCACCCGCGCGAGGTGCGAGCGACGACGACGGGAGCGGCGGTGAGCCTGGTTCGGCTCCGCGGGTGGCTGGTCGATCTGCGGGACTCGTTGTGGTTGTTGCCGGCCGTGTCGATCGTGCTGGCCGTGCTGCTCGCGATCTTCCTCGGTGAGCTGGATCAGCCCGCCTGGTGGCCGGTCGGGTGGGGCTTCGGTGGCACCCCCGAGGGTGCCCGTGCCGTCCTGTCCGAGCTGGCGGGGGCGACGATCACCGTGGTGGGTCTGGTCTTCTCGTTGACGGTGATCGCGCTGCAGATGGCCGCGGCGCAGTTCACACCGCGGCTGCTGCGGACCTTCCTCGCCGATCGTCGCACCCAGATCGTCCTCGCGGGGATGCTGGCCTCCGCGGCGTACAACGTCGCGGTCCTCCGCGTGGTCCGTTCCTCCGGTGATGGCGTCGACACGTACGTCCCCGAGATCGCCGTGACGGTCGCGTTGCTCCTGGCAGCGGTCGCGCTCGGCCTCCTCGTCTTCTTCCTCCACCACGTGACCCGGCAGCTGCGGGTCGACCTGGTGATGGCGGGTATCGCGGAGCAGACCCGCCACCAGCTGCGCCAGCTCGACGCGCCGCGCGATCAGCTCCCCGATCGACGGCCTCCGGTCCCCGGCGCCGCGGCGAGCACGGTCTCGGCTCGCCGCGGTGGCTACCTCCAGACCGTCGACGTCGATGGCCTCGCGGACATCGCGCGCGACGCCGGTGTACGGCTGCGGTTGCGGCCCGGGCTCGGGGATTCGGTGAGCACGGGCACGACCCTGGCTTGGGTGTGGCCGGACGGCGCCGATGCGCCGGAAGGCGCGGAGGACGTCGACCTCGATCGACGGATCCACGCCGCCATCCACCTCGGTCCCGACCGGACTGAGTCCCGTGACCTCACCTTCGGGCTGCAGCAGCTGACCGACATCGCGGTCAAGGCCCTGTCACCGGGGATCAACGACCCGACGACCGCTCGTCAGAGCGTCGAACAGCTCGCTGGGCTGCTCGTGGACCTCGCCGACCGCCCCCTCGGCGCTGATCTCGTCGAGGACGACGACGGCCAGGTCCGTGCGGCCGTGCCGCGCCCGACCTTCGTCGAACACCTGCAGCTCAGCATCACCCCGATCCGGCGCTACGGCCGTGACGAGCCGGACGTCCTGCTCGCGCTCACCGACCTCCTGACCGACGTCGCCGAGCACGTCGCAGACCACGCCGATCGTTCGGGTGCCGTCGCGCACGAACTGGACCTGCTCGCGGCCTGTGAGGTCGACGATCCGGACGAGGCGGCACGGCTCGAACGCCGGATCGCGGCCGCCCGTGCCACGCTGGAGCACGGGACCCGTCCGGCGCTCACGAGCGGTTGAGCGTCCCGCTGCTCACCGCAGCGAGGTCCGGTCCGTGGTCCACGCCGCGAGCCGGCCCGGGTCGGGCGGGGGAGAGGCGCCCGCCGTGCGCGGGATGGCGACGTGACCGTCCTCGAGCAGGAACGGTTCGGTGAGGTCCTCGGCGAAGTAGCGCGACGAGGCGGAGGTGTCACCGGGCAGCGTGAACCCCGGCAGGCCCGCGAGCGCGACGTTGACGCCCCGGCCGATGCCGGTCTCGAGCATCCCACCGCACCAGACGGGCACGGACCGGGCGCGGCAGCGATCGTGGACCGCGATGGCTTCGGTCAGCCCGCCGACGCGACCGATCTTGATGTTGACGATCGCGCACGCCCCGTCGTCGACCGCATCGGTGGCGCGCGACCGGTCGGTGATGGACTCGTCGAGGCAGACGGGTGTCCGCCACCTCGCAGCGTGCTCGGCGTGGGAGCGGAGCCGGTCGGCGCCGAAAGGCTGCTCGATCATCTCGAGGCCCGTGCTGTCGAGCTCGTCGAGCACCGCGATGTGCGCCGGGTCGTCGGGCGAGTACGCGGTGTTGGCGTCCACCTGCAGCCGCAGGTCGGACCCGAACGCGGCGCGGAGACCGCGGACGGCGGCCAGGTCGAAACCGGGCTCGATCTTGACCTTGACCCGCAGGTAGCTCTCCTCGAGGTAGCCACCGACCTGCGCGACCAGGGCGTCCACGTCCGCCGCACCGTCCGGGTCGGTGGGGATGCCGACCGAAACCCCGGCGGGGACCCGGTCCCGGGCCACGCCGAGGTGGTCGGCCAGGCTCCGGCCCGCGGCGCGGAGCTGCAGGTCCCAGACCGCCGCCTCCAGCGCGGCTCGGGCGGCGTGGTGGCCTCGGTACCCCGCGAGGCGAGCGCGGACGTCGTCGACCCCGCGCGCGGTGCCGGCGGCCAGGACCGCGGGGACGAGGTGGTCGGCGAGGACCAGCGCGGCGCCGTCGGTGAAGTCGGCGTCGTACACCGGGGCGGCCGTCGTGGCGCACTCGCCCCAGCCGTCCGTGCCGTCGGCGTCCCGCACGTGCACGAGCAGCACGTCGCGAGCGGTCTGGGTCCCGAAGCTGGTCCGGAAGGGACGTACCAGCGGCATCGCCACGCGGACGAGCTCGACGTGGTCGAGCGCGACGGCGGGGAGCGGCACGGATCCGGTCACCTCGGTCGCCCGGTCCCGCGCAGTTCGGTCACCCGATCGCCGGCGGTCAGGACCAACCAGCCGTCCCTGGTCGCGCCGCTGACCCGGGCCCCCTCGGCGAGGGCCGCTCCGAGCGTGGTGCGCATCGCGGCCGCCCAGCCGAGGGCGAGGTCGGGGTCGGTGAGCCGGAGCGGTTCGATGTCGGTCGGGACGCGGATGAGTCGGCGCGGTGCCTCGGTGACGGTGACGTGGGGGCTGCCGTCGTCGAGCTCGTCGACGAGGACCTCGGCACCGCTGCGTCGCAGGGCGTCGACGTCCGGCGACGCAGCGCGCCCGGAGGCTGCGGCCGCGACCCGTGGTGAGGCGAGCGACCACACCGCGACGAGCCGGTCCGTCGGCAGGCCGGCGTTGCGGACGTCGGGCATCCGTCCGTACGCGTCCTCGAGGTAGCGATCGACCTGCGCACCGAGGCGGACGAGGTTGAAGGCGACGTTGCGACGGATGAGCGGATCGAAGGTCCAGCGAACCTCCGCGATGCCGCGGCCCAGACACCACGCTCGCTGGTGCCACTTGAGGGCAGCACCGATGCCGCCCGAGGTCGCCTCGTCGAGCACCCCGGTCACGTGGCTGTGCAGGAAGGTGACCCCCGACACGGTGCGGCCGAGGAACGCTGCGGTCGCCCCGACCACCTCCCCGTCGCGGACGGCAGCCGAGACCTGACCGCCGGCGTGGTCGATCGCTGCCAGCGCCTCGGGGCCGAGCACCGCACCGGCCTCGCCGGGCCGGCCCCAGACGGCGTCGAACAACGCTGACGCTCTCGCGAAGCCATCGGTCGCGTGCACGTCGACCAGATCGACGCCGGCTACGGCGGCGGCGTCGGCAGCCGTGCGGATCGCGTCGGCTGTGGCCGTGTGGCTCGGCGACGGCGTCGGTTCGGGCACGCGTTGGTCTCCCGCGGAGGCTGTACGAACCTACCTCGGTCGAGACATCTCGACATCGAGATACCCTGGGCTCCGCCCGCGTCCGATCGAGACGCCCCGTACCGCCAGGCTCCACGTGGCTGCCACCTCGCCCGATGTGCGCTCGACGTTCGCTCCCCGCGACGTCGCGGTGCTGCTCTCCCTCGCCACGATGTGGGGTCTGTCGTTCCTGTTCATCAAGGTCGCGGTCCCGGTCGTCGCGCCCCTGTGGATCGTCGCGGCCCGATGCGCGGTCGGCGCGGTCGTCCTGCTGGTGGTCCTGCGCGTGCGCGGGACCTCGCTCCCGCGGGGGCTGCGCAGCTGGTGGGATCTGACGGTGCTCGCGGCCCTGGGCAACGCCCTCCCGTGGGGCTTGATGGCCTGGGCCACCCAGTTCCTGCCCTCCGGGCTCGTGTCGGTCGTCAACGCGTTGGCCCCCACCTCGACGCTGGTCATCGCCTTCGCGGTCGGGCTGGAGCCCGCGTCCCTGCGTCGCGCGTTGGGGTTGGTCCTCGCGCTCTGCGGGACGGCGATCGCGGTCTCGTCGAACCTCGCTGCGCCGGGGACGCTGCTGGCCGTGCTGGCCATCGTGCTCGCGACGATCTGTTACGGCGGCGGGACGGTCTACGCCAAGCAGCGTGTGAGCGGGACCCACCCGCCGTTGGCCATCGCGACCGGTCAGGTGTTCATGGCGGCCGTGCTGTCGGTGCCGGCTGCTGCCGTGTTCGCGCCGTTCCCCGACGTGGCCGCCATCACCCCGGCCATCGCGGGGTCGCTCGTCGCGCTCGGGGTGTTCGGGACGGGGCTGGCGTTCCTGGCCTTCTACGTCCTCATCGCCCGCGTCGGTGCGACCAACTCGATCATGGTGACCTACCTGATCCCGGTCGTCGCGCTGCTCGCCGGCGCGGTCGTCCTCGGCGAACCGCTCACCGTGGTGGTCATCGCCGGGACGGCGCTCACCATCGTGGGTATCTGGCTCGCCCAGCGCGAACGGCACACCACCCCCGTCGAGCAGCTCGCGGAGCTGCCCCGCTGACCGACGCGGGGTCAGCGGTCGCGGGTGCTGCGCTTCACGTGGCGCCGGATGGCTGCCCCGGCGACCGGACCGAGGTCGAGCACGACCTGGACCAGGCCAGCGAGCTGGGTCAGCGCGTCCAGCGTCGGCAGCTCGCCGTCGTCCTCGGCTCCATCGAGCAGCTCCACACCCACGAACGCCGCCGATACCCCGCGTGCGAGGGCCGGCAGGTCGACCAGCTCCTCGAGCAGGCTGCCGGCGAGGAGCCGCTGGAGGGTCGCCTCGACCTCATCGATCCACAGCTGCAGCGCGGCGGTCGTGCCCTCGGCGAGCACCCGATCGTGCTGCGCTCCGGCCAGCATCTGGGCGAGGACCGTGACGTTGCCGAGCTCGCGCTCCTCCGCGTGCAGTGAGCGGGCGACCTCGACCAGTTCGCTGACGCTGGCCACCGCCGCGAGCCGGTCGCGGTGTGCAGCGACCCGTCCGGCGGTGGCGGCTTGTGCGGCATCGCTGAGCAGCGCGTCCAGCGATCCGAAGTGGTAGTAGATCGACGCCTGGTTGGCGCCCGCGTTGGCCGCCACGGTGCGGGCTGACACGCCGGCGATACCGCGCTCGCGCACGGTCGCGATGGCCGCCTCGCGCAGCCGGTCCTTGGTCGTGCCCTCCGTAGCTGCGCTCACCGCACCTCCGCGTCCGCGGCGCCGGTGGCCGCACGGCGCCAGCCGAGCACACCGAGCAGGCAGAAGCCCACCGCGTTGGCGGCCCCGTGGGTGGCCGCCATCACCGGGATGGACAGGGCCGGTGTGCCGAGGTTGGCGCCGACCGCCCACTGGACCGCCAGCAGCATCGGCACCACGACGCTGACGGCCGACGCACCGAGCCGCCACGCCCGCCACGCCTGCCACGCCTGCCACGCCAGGACGGTGCCGACCGCGCCGGCGAAGGTGAAGTGGATCGCCGTGAGCTGCACGAACGGTGCCCCGAACCCGGCGATCTCCAGGCCCGCACGGTCCGCGAGCAGCCATCCGGCGCCGACGGCGAGGTACCCGGCCGCTCCCGCGACGACGAGGTGGTCGATGCCCGGCGTCGGCGCAGCCACCGCACCGACGCCGCGGCGGCCAGGACGACGCACCAGACCACCCACGGGCCGGTCGCAGCCGCCGCTGCCAGGCCCTGCGGGAGGACGATCGCCACTGCTGCCCAGCCGCCGGCCAGCAGCGTCACCGCTGCGAGACCGGTGCGACGGTCGGCCGTTCCCGACGCCGACAGCGGGACGGTCAGAGGCACCAGGGCGATCACGGCGAGGAGCAGCGCGGCGTCGACGACGCCGAGCTCGGGAGCTTCGGGCCCCCGTGCCACCTCCCGAGCCAGGAGACCGAGCAGCGTGAGCGGGACCACCGCGGCGAGCGACCACACCGCTGGCCACGGCAGGCGCGCGCCGATCACCACAGCCGCGATGGCAGCACCGGCTGCGATCGGGGTACCGATGCCGACGAACAGGACCGCGAACGCGAGCCCCTCGCTGCCGCTGGGGATCAGCGACACGGCGGAAGCCAGGGTGACGGCAACCATCGCGGCCGCCGCCCAGTGACGTCCGAGCTGCAGACCGGTCGCCGGCTGACCGAGCGGGAAGCGACGCACCTCCGCGGCGAGCACGAGGGGTCCGACCCCGTAGGCGAAGGTGGCCGCGGCTCCGCCGGCGACGAGCGCCCCGAACCCGCCGAGCACCATCCCGAGGGTCGTGGCCGCCAGCACGCCGGTGGCCAGACCTGCGGCGCGTCGCCACAGCCGCCCGGCGAGGTCATCGTCGCCGGTGGGCGCCGCGTGGTCGAGGCACGGCCCGCGCGGGAGGTCGTGCCACGCAGTGTCCGTGGGGGATCGGTCACGGCTTCCGATCACAGCAGCACCTCGTTCCGGACCGTTAGCGACGGGTGAACGGATGTTGTAAACGTTCGTTTCATACGCAAGGTAGCGCGTCCTCGCGTGGCGGCAACGGGCTGCTCCGTGGCGTGCGTCGACCGGACCTGCGGGTGCGGCGCGCACGCGTGGCGCGCGAACGAGGTTGCGTTCCGCCGTGGGGTCCGGCCACACTCGGAGCATGCGTGACGTCTCCAGCCCCGTTCTCGACCGGCTCGATGCCGGTCGCGGTGCGATGCACGCCCTCCAGATCCTGATCAGCCTGTCCCTGCTGCTCGTCCTCCTTTGATGCCGCGGCGCCGTCCCCCGACACGACGGCGACGCGGAGGAACACCAGGAGGGAGCACCAGGACCGCCGCCTCGTAGCGCGGCAGCACAGGACAGGGATATGGGACAGCCAACCGACGTGGACAACGTCGCTCGCTTCGGCCGCGACGTCACGATCTTCGACACCACCCTCCGCGACGGGGAACAGTCGCCCGGCATCTCGCTCGACGCCCGCGAGAAGGTCGAGATCGCCGAGCAGCTCGCACGCCTGCAGGTGGACGTGATCGAGGCCGGGTTCTCCGCCGCGTCCGGGGGCGATTTCGACGCGGTGAAGGCCGTCGCCGAGACCATCGGGAACGCGCCCCGCGCCGCGCAGGGCCCGGGCGGCTCCGAGGGCGAATCCGACCACCGCGAGCCGCCGGTCATCGCCGCGCTCGCTCGCGCGATGCCCGGCGACATCGAGGCAGCGGCCAAGTCGCTGGCGCCCGCCAAGCGCCACCGGATCCACACCTTCCTGTCGACCTCCGACATCCACCGCAAGTACATGCTGCAGGCCTCCGAGGACGAGATCCTGACGCAGACGATGGAGTCGGTGGCGCTCGCCAAGACGTTCACCGACGACGTCGAGTTCAGCCCGCAGGACGCGACGCGGACCGACTTCGAGTTCCTCGTCGACATCGTCGCCGCAGCCGTCGAGGCGGGCGCGACGACCGTCAACATCCCCGACACCGTCGGCTACGCGCTGCCGCACGACTTCGGGCGCTGGATCGCGGACCTCCACACCCGCATCCCCGACATCCACGCCAAGGGCGTGGTCATCAGCGTCCACTGCCACAACGACCTCGGGCTCGCCGTCGCCAACTCGCTGGAGGCCGTCCGCAACGGCGCACGCCAGGTCGAGGTGGCCGTCAACGGCATCGGTGAACGCGCCGGGAACTGCTCGCTGGAGGAGGTGGTCATGGCGATCCGCACGCGCGCCGACCTCCTCGGCGTCGAGCACGGCCTGCACACCCCCGAACTGACCCGCACCTCGCGCCTGGTGTCGTCGCTCACCGGCTACAGCGTGCAGAAGAACAAGGCCGTCGTCGGCCAGAACGCCTTCGCGCACGAGTCCGGCATCCACCAGCACGGTGTGCTCGCCGACCGGCTGACCTACGAGATCATGGACGCCGAGCAGGTGGGGGCCAAGGGCGCCCAGATCGTGCTCGGCAAGCACTCCGGCCGTCACGCGTTCTTCGCGGCGGTCGACACGCTCGGGTTCGACCTGGAGCCCGAGGAGAAGCAGTCCGCGTTCGTCCGCTTCAAGGAACTCGCCGACAAGAAGGGCGAGGTCAGCTCCGAGGACGTCCGCGCCATCGTCATCGCCGAGACCCACGTCACGGCGGGCGACGATTACGAGCTGGTCTCCCTCGAGGTGTCGAGCCGGACCGACGAGGCGCCCCGGGCGTCGGTCGTGGTCAGGCTCGTCGACGCCGACGTCGCCAGCGGCCTGGACAAGCAGGCCGGTGACGTGGTGACCGCCGAGGAGACCGGCGACGGGATGGTCGATGCAGCCTGCGGCGCGATCCGCCGCGCGGTCGGCCGGGACGAGGTCAGCCTCGTCTCGTTCCAGGTGTCCGCCGTCACCGGGGGTATCGACGCCCTCGGTGAGGTGACGGTCACCGTCGAGGTCGAGGACGGCCAGCGCTTCACCGGGCGCGGGGTGTCCACCGACATCGTCGACGCGAGCGCGAGGGCCTACCTCGACGCCCTGAACCGCTCGCGTCGGCTCGAGCACCGAAGCGACGAGTTCCGCCCCTGAGCGGCTCGTCGACGACCGACACCCGCACCGCGCGGCTCGACCCGCCCGACCTGGAGGACCAGATGAGCGTCATCCGACTCAACGTCCCGCCGGACCAGACCCCCGAGGAGGAGGCCGCGCTCGTCGCCGACGTGGCCGCCGCCTACGCCGACTCGACCGGCTCACCCGACGTCACCGTCGAGGTGAACCGGACCGAGGAGGTCGACTACCGCCAGGTCCAGGCGAACACCAGCTCCCGCTGGGTCAGCTGACCACCGCACGGCACCGCACCGCTCCCGTCGCACCCCACCTCCCCGGAGGACGGCTCCCTCATGCCCACGCCGAAGACGCTCGTTGAGAAGATCTGGGACCAGCACGTGGTCCGTTCCGGCGACGACGAACCCGACCTGCTCTACGTGGACCTGCACCTCGTCCACGAGGTGACCTCGCCCCAGGCCTTCGAGGGGCTCCGGGTCGCGGGCCGGACCGTGCGACGTCCCGACCTCACCCTCGCGACCATGGACCACAACGTCCCGACCGACCCGCGTCAGGTGTCGGGCGAGCTGCCGATGGCCGACGAGCTGTCGGTCGCGCAGATGGACGCGATGCGGACCAACGCGGCGGAGTTCGGCATCAAGCTGTTCGAGATGGGCAGCCGCAACCAGGGCATCGTGCACATCATCGGCCCCGAGCTCGGCATCACCCAGCCGGGGTCGGTCATCGTCTGCGGCGACTCGCACACGGCCACCCACGGCGCCTTCGGAGCGCTCGCCTTCGGCATCGGGACCTCCGAGGTCGAGCACGTGCTCGCTACCCAGACGCTGCCGCAGGCCGAGCCGCGGACGCTGGCGATCGAGGTCGAGGGCGTGCTGCCGGTCGGTACCACCGCCAAGGACCTGATCCTGCACACCCTCGGGGTCATCGGCGTGGACGGAGGCGTCGGCCAGGTCATCGAGTACCGCGGTGAAGCCATCCGCGAGCTGTCGATGGAGGCGCGGATGACCATCTGCAACATGTCCATCGAGGGTGGGGCGCGCGCCGGGTTGATCGCTCCCGACGAGACCACCTTCGCTTACCTCAAGGGCCGCCCGTACGCCCCGCAGGGTGCCGACTGGGACACCGCGCTCGAGGCCTGGCGTGAGCTCCGCACCGATGACGACGCCGTCTTCGACCGCACCGTGACCATCCAGGCCGCCGACGTCGTGCCGACGGTGACCTGGGGCACCACGCCCGCCCAGTCGGTCCCGGTCACCGGCACCGTGCCGCGCGTCGAGGACGCCCCCGACGAGGGCACGGCTCGCCAGTACCAGCGGTCGCTGGACTACATGGGGCTCGAAGGCGGCGAGCGCATCACCGACATCGCCGTCGACAAGGTCTTCATCGGCTCGTGCACCAACGGTCGCATCGAGGACCTCCGAGCGGTCGCCGAGATCGTCGAGGGCAAGCACAAGGCCGACAACGTCGAGGTGATGGTCGTGCCGGGCTCGGGGCTGGTGAAGGAGGCCGCCGAGGCCGAGGGGATCGCCGACGTGCTGCGTGACGCCGGCTTCGACTGGCGAGCCCCCGGCTGTTCGATGTGCCTCGGGATGAACCCCGATCAGCTCGCACCCGGCGAGCGTTGCGCGTCGACCTCGAACCGCAACTTCGAGGGTCGCCAGGGCTTCAAGGGCCGCACCCACCTCGTCTCGCCCGCCATGGCTGCCGCCGCGGCGCTGACCGGCAAGCTCACCGATGTCAGGGAGATCATCTGATGCAGCCCGTCTCGGTCGTCACCGGCCGCGCCTGCCCGATCGACGCCAACGACGTCGACACCGACCAGATCATCCCGAAGCAGTACCTCAAGCGGGTCGAGCGGACCGGTTTCGGCCCGTTCGCGTTCGCCGAGTGGCGCTACCTCGATGACGGGTCGCCGAACCCCGAGTTCGAGATGAACAAGCCCGAGCACGCCGGCGCGCCCATCATGGTCGCCGGCCGCAACTTCGGGTGCGGATCGTCCCGCGAGCACGCCCCGTGGGCGCTCGAGGACGCCGGGTTCACGGCCATCATCGCGCCGAGCTTCGCCGACATCTTCCGCAACAACTGCGGCCAGGTCGGCATCGTCGCGGTCCAGCTCGACGAATCCGTCGTCCGCCGACTGTTCGACCTGATCGCGACCGACCCGTCGACCGAGATCACCGTCGACCTCGAACAGCAGCGCGTCACAGCCCCAGGGGCCGGCGACGTCCCCGCGGTGGACGTGCCCTTCGACATCCACCCGCACACGCGCTACTGCCTGCTCAACGGGCTCGACGCGATCGGGCTCACCCTCCAGCACGGCGACGCCATCGACGCCTACGAGTCGGCGCGCGACCGCTGGCGGCCACGCATCCCGGTCGCCTGACCGACACGACGGGGGTTCGACGATCGACACCGATCTACGGCACACCACGCGCTGGTCGACCTCGAGCGCGCCGACCACCTCGACGTCCTCGTGACCCAGAACGTCGACGGGCTCCACCAGCGGGCCGGATCCGACCCCGACCGGGTCGTCGAGGTGCACGGGTCGACCGCCGAGGTGACCTGTCTGACCTGCGAGGTCTGCTGGCCCGCCGACGAGATCCTCGACCGCGTCGAGTCCGGTGGTGAGGACGACCCCCGCTGCGTCCACTGTGGCGGGATCCTCAAGTCCGTCACGATCTCGTTCGGCCAGGCGCTCGACCCGGAGACCATGCGACGCGCCGACGAGGCCGCCCGCTCGGCGGACGTGCTGCTCACCGCGGGGACGACGCTCGGGGTCTACCCCGCGGCCGCCATGCCGGTGATCGCGGCCCAGCACGGAGCCAAGGTCGTGATCGTGAACGACGCGCCGACCGACCAGGATGATGTCGCCGATGTCCTCCTGCGCGGCCGCACGGACGAGCTCCTGCCCGCCCTCGCCGCAGCGGTTCGGACCCGCTGACGCCGGGTGTTCGGCTCCTGCCCGGGCACCATGCTCGCCGTGAGGTCGCCGCACCTCCTGATCGACGTACGGGCGGGGTCGTTGCGGCGCCTGCGCCGCTAGCGTCGGCCGCCGACGGTGGAGCTGAGCGTGAGCGATCGACGGCTCGACGAGGACGCGTACAAGGGCAGTGGCGAGCTGCGGAAGAAGCCGTACGAGGCCGAGCTGCGGCGGCTACAGATCGAGCTCGTCAAGCTCCAACACTGGGTCAAGGAGACCGGGTACCGGGCGGCCGTCCTGTTCGAAGGGCGCGACGCGGCGGGCAAGGGCGGTGCCATCACCCGCATCACCGACCGGACCAACTCGCGCATCGTTCGGACCGTGGCCCTCGGCGTGCCGAGCGACCGTGAACGGTCCCAGTGGTACTTTCAGCGCTACGTCGAACAGCTCCCCGCGGCCGGGGAGATCGTCCTGTTCGACCGCTCCTGGTACAACCGGGCCGGGGTCGAACGCGTCATGGGGTTCGCATCCCCCGCGGAGGTCGACGTCTTCCTCCGCACGGTGCCGGACTTCGAGCGCCTGCTCGTCGAGTCCGGCATCCACCTCGTCAAGTACTGGTTCTCGATCAGCGACGAGGAGCAGGAGCGTCGCTTCCGGGCACGGGCGGAGGACCCCACGAAGCGTTGGAAGCTCTCCGAGATGGACCTGGCCTCCTGGTCGAAGTGGCAGGAGTACTCGCGCGCCAAGGACGAGATGTCCGCCGCCACCGATACGGACCACGCGCCCTGGTGGGTCGTCGACGGCGAGATCAAACGCCAGGCGCGGCTGAACTGCATCGCGCACCTGCTCGAGCAGATCCCCTACGAGGACCTCACGCCGCCGCCGATCGACCTGCCTCCACGCACCCCGGCGGAGGACCCCTACGAGCGCCCACCGAGGCGCGAGCAGACCTTCGTGCCGCAGCGGTACTGAGCGGGTCGATCGGCGCCGCGAGATGCCGGGCGGGCGAGGTTGTGAAGCGACACCCGGGGGTAACCCCCCCATCTCGCTTCACAACCCCGGATCCGAGGGTCCAGCACGGCCCCTCGACGTCGGTCCGGCTGGGTTGGACGGCGAGGTCACGACGGGCGGCCGGTCAGCACCAGTGCTGGCACCTCGACCTCGCGCCGGGTGAGCCCCGCGTGGAGTCCGGCGAGCCGGCCGCCGAAGAGGTCGGCGTCGCGGTGGACCCAGGCGACGTCGCTGTCGGCCACCACCAGCACGTCGCCGATGGTCGCGCGCACCGCCTCGTCGCGGATCGGCCCGAACCAGCCTGCGGCGATGGCGTCCTCCCGTGTCAGGACGTGGCCGCGGTCGCCGACGTGGTCCCGCCAAGCGGCCAGCACGTCGTCGCGGGCACCCGGCTGCGTGTGGAGCTGGCGCGCCCGACCGTCACCGGTCAGGACGCGCACGCCCGCGAGCAAGGTGGGGTGATCCGCCAGCTCCACGAAGTTCTCCGGCGGGACGTGGACCATGCCGTGGTCCGCGGTCACCACCAGTGCGGTGTCCTGGGGCAGCCGCAGGCGGACGTCGGCGAGGACGCGGTCGATACGCGCCAGCTCGTCGCACCACCGATCGCTGCCGGGACCGGTGAGGTGGCCGATGGTGTCGAGGTCGCCGTGGTGGACGTAGACGAGCGAGCGGTCCGCCGCAGTCAACTCGGCGATGGCCGCGTCCAGGCTCGGCTGGAGTTCCGTGGCGGTGACGATGTCGCCGCCACGGAGCCCCGCGCGGGTGAGACCCGAGGTGGCGAACTCGGGCCGGAGGACGGTCACGGGTCGGACCCCAGCGTCCCGGGCCCGGTCGAACGCCGTCGGTCCGGTCTGGATCGACTCGGGTGGCACGTCCTCGCGGGCATCGTCGCCCCCGAGCTGCCGTTCCCAGCTCCACGTCAGCGAGATCAGGGGTCGGTCGTCGCCGGGGACCGCGAAGGAGTACCCGGTGATGCCGTGCTCGCCGGGTGCAAGGCCCGTACCGATGCAGCTCAGGCTGGTCGCGGTGGTCGTCGGGAAGGGCGCGTCCAGGGTCGGGCCCGCGGCGCCCGCCAGGGTCGGTGCGAGGTCGAGGTGGTCGTCGAGGTTCCGACGTCCGAGTCCGTCGACCACCAGCACGATGACCGCACGGGTGGTGTCGGGCAGCGGGACCAACCGTCGTCCTCCCACCGCGGTCAGCGTGTCCAGCAGATCGGGCAGCAGATCCGCGACGGACGCCTCGCCGTAGCGAGGTGCGGCGGGACGAGCCAGAGCGTCGGTCACCGTGCTGCCTCCAGCAGCTCGGTGTACACGTCGAGGACGGGCAGCGTCTCCGTACGCGGTGCCGACGGGAGCCAGAAGCTGACCCGGTCGACCTCGCCGGTCGCCGCCAACTGACGGACGGCATCGGCCTTCGGGGCCGCCCCGAGCACGTGCACCGCCGGACGCCCCTCGCGGCCGGCGTCCGTCCAGGCGCGTCGCAGCTGCTCGAGACCGTCCACGGCTGCCGTCCGCCCGAGCGGGAGCCAACCGTCGAAGTGGTGGACGAGGTCGTCGAGCGTCCGCGGTCCGAGCGCGGCGCCGAGCATGATCGGGGGGCCCGGTCGCTGGACCGGCTTCGGCCACGACCAGCTCGGTTCGAGCTGCGCGTGTGGGAGGTCGACGCTGGCCTCGTCGTCCCGCCACAGCGCCCGGAGCGCATCGACGCGGTCCGCCACCACGGCGCGCCGCTGCGACCACGCGACGCCGTGGTGCTCGAGCTCGGGTCGGTTCCAGCCGTAGCCGACGCCGAACTCGACCCGACCAGCGGACACGTGGTCGAGCGACGCGACGGCCTTGGCCAGCACGATCGGGTCGTGCTGGGCGAGCAGGCTGACCCCGAACAGCAACCGCAGCGACGACGTCGCCGTCGCTGCGGTCGTCAACGCGACGACCGGGTCGAGGGTCCGGCGGTACTCGTCCGGTAGTCCCTGACCCGCCGGGTGGTCGCTGTGCTCCACCGGCATGTGGGTGTGTTCAGGCACCGCGAGCGAGGCGAAGCCGCGCTCCTCGACGGCGCGTGCGAGGTCGTCGATCGGCCACGACACGTCCGTGGCGAACACCGCGATACCGAGCTCCACACGTGCCTCCCAGTCGGGGCGGCGGACGCTAGCGGTCGCGTGGGGCCGAGACGGATCAGGCCAGTCCTCTCGCCGCCGCCGCTCAGTACCCGAGGTCGACGTCGATGGGTCCGAGGAGCGGTTCGCCACGGCCGTAGCGGGCGACGTTCTCCTCGACCCTGACCGACAGGAGGGCGGCACCCATCTCGGGGGTGTTGGCCGTGTGCGGCGTGATCACCACGTTCGGCAGCGACCACAACGGGTGGTCGTCCGGGAGCGGCTCGGGGTCGGTCACGTCGAGACCGGCGCCACCGAGGCGGCCGTCCCGCAGTGCGGCCACCAGCGCCTCGGTGTCGATGTGTCGGCCCCGCGCGACGTTCACGACGACGGCGTGGTCGGGGAGGGCGTCGATGACCGCTGCGTCGACGATCCGTTCGGTCTCGTCGGTGAGCGCGAGTGCCAACACCAGCACGTCGGTGGTGGGCAGCGCGGTGTGGAGCCGGTCGGTCCCGAGCACCGTGCCGACGCCGTCGATCGGATCCGGGTGGCGGCGCACGACGGTCAGGCTGCACCCGAACGGCCGCAACAGCCGCACGAGGGAGGTGGTGATCTCGCCGCCGCCGAGGATGGTGACCTGCCCGCCGAGGAGGTTCGTGCCCACCGGCCCGGTCCAGCGGTCCTGCCGGGCGTAGTGGGCCACGCCGCGCAGCAGCCCGAGCGTCAGGGCGAGGGCGTGCTCGGCGACCGGTTCGGCGTAGACGCCCTTGCCACAGGTCCAGCGCCGGTCGGCATCGAGGACCTCGACGTAGGGTTCGATCCCGGCGAACGGCAGCTGCACCCAGTCGATGTGCGGGTGGTCGTCGAGGGTGCGGCGCAGCCCGGCCGGGTCATCCGGGTCGACCCAGACGATGGCACGTGCGTCGTCGACCGCGACCAGGTCGCCGCCACCTCGACGGACCGCATCACGCAGATGGTCGCCGCGGCCCTCGGGGAGGACGGCGAGACGCGGGCGCTGCCGTTGCACGCGTGAC
>NZ_JBBEBZ010000106.1:0-23631 GCF_040882075.1 Nitriliruptor sp. | reverse complement strand
GCGGGCGTGACGTCATCACGCAGGCCGAGCCAGACCGGCTGGCGGAGCTTGCCGTCGCCGGTCAGTCCACGGTGGCGGACCGTGCCGACCAACGTCGGGCGGACGAACCGAGCGTCGCGTGCGGCGACCAGCGCGGTGAAGGGGTTGTCGTCGGCCGGTTCGAGCCGCGCCAGCACCTCGGCGCCGGCCCTCCCGGCGAGCCCGGACCCGACCGCCCCGAGCTCCTGCAGGCCACCGTCGTCATCGTGCGCTCCGACGATGACCGCGCCGAGCCGGTCGCTGACGCTGCCTCGCCGCCCCGCCCCCTCCGCGCGCCACGCACCGACCACGACCTCCCGCTGCTGGGCGAAGGGCAGCTTGATCCAGTCGGTCGACCGCACCCCCGGCCGGTAGGTGCTGCCGAGCCGCTTGCTGACCACCCCCTCATCGCCTCGGGCGGCGGCGATCTCGAGCAGCTGCGCGACGTCGCAGGTCGCGGGCGGGACCTGGACGTGGGACCCGTGGAGGCCCAGCCCCTCGAGTAGGTCGCGACGTTCCTCGACCGCGAGCTCGAGCACGGGCCGACCGCGGCAGACCAGCACGTCGAAGACCACGTAGATGACCGGCGACCGCGACGCCGCGACGCGGACGCGACCCGGATCACGCAGGTGCATGCGCGGTTGGAGGGCGCTGAACGACGCGGCTCCCCGTTCGTCGAGCACCACCACCTCGCCGTCGAGGACGGTGGCCGCGTCGACGCGATCGGCGAGGTCGGACAGCTCGGGGTAGGCGACCGTGATGTCCGCGCCGTTGCGCGAGCGGAGCGTCATCCCACCGGCCCCGTCGAGGTGCGCGAGCACGCGGGCGCCGTCCCACTTGATCTCGTGGAGGTGGCCGCGGGCGACGTCGGCGGGCCGCCCCGGCGTGGCCAGCATCGGCCGCAGCCCCGCCGTCGCCTCCACCCCGCCTCCTCGTCCCGTCCGCGTGACGTTAGCTCGCGAGCTGCCGGCGCTGCCTTCCTCACGAGGTTGTGAAGCGACCACCCGGGGTGATACCCACTGGTCGCTTCACAACCGGTCAGACAGCGGTCGCTCGGCGACGACAGCGTCGTCGACGGTGGCCGTGTCGGCAGTAACCTCGGTCGGCGCCCGCCACCAGTGCCGGAGGACAGCGTGCACGATCCATCCCCGGCCGTCGCGATCCCGGGGCTCCGGCGGGTCACCGACGCGGACGCCGACGCGCTCACGGCGTTGATCGCCGGCGCCTACGCCGAGTACCCGGGGTGCGTGCTCGACCTGCCCGGTGTCGACGACGACCTGCCGACACCCGGCACGACCGCGGCCCGCCGTGGCAGCCCGTGGTGGGTCGTCGAACGGGACGACCAGCTGATCGCATCGGTCGGCGCCGGCCCACCGACCGAGGGAGCGGTCGAGCTCAAACGCCTCTACGTGGCACCCCTGGCCCGTGGACGGGGCTTGGCCACCGGGCTCGTCCGCCTGGTCGAAGCGCACGCCGCCGGGCTCGGTGTTGCCCGGGTCGAGCTGTGGTCCGACACGCGGTTCTTCGACGCGCACCGCCTCTACGGGGCTCTCGGGTACCGCCGGACGGGCGCGTCGCGCCAGCTCCACGACCCCTCCGACACCACCGAGTTCGCCTTCGAGCGGCCGATCCGGGAGCAGCGCCCGTGACGACCGGTGCCGGCGACGGGTCGTCCGTGCACCGATCCGCCCTCATCCACGCCACCTCGGTGCACGCTCATCGGACCTCGACCGTCCCGTGCACCGACCCAACGCCGTGCACGTCACCTCGGTGCACGCTCGTCGATCAGCTCACGGGCGGCTCGTAGGCTGCCCGACACCGACCGCTGCAGGAGCACCCGTTGAGCGACGCCACACCCGGACCCGAGCTCGTCGGTCGCGTGCTCGGGACGGAGGACGCGACGCCGCTCGAGTTCTGGGTCGGCGTCGCCGAGGGGCAGTTCCTGCAGCTCGACGACGTGGTGGCGCTCCAGCGCACGCCGCCCGGCCGCCAGCCGGTCAACATCTACGGCGTGGTCAGCCAGGTCCGTGCCCGCCACGAGGGCGCGCGGTTCGACTCGGACGTGTTCCTGATCGAGGACGGCGTCCTTCCCGCCGAGGTGTCGGAAGCCGCGCAGGTGCTGACCACCCGGTTCGAACCCGAGGTCTTCGTCCCGCCGCTGCCGGGGCAGGCCGTGGTCAAGGCCACCGGGGACGACCGCGACCAGGCGCTGTTCTTCGACCGGATGGAGCGGCGCCTGCCGGCCGGGTTGACGCGAGACGACCTGCCCGTGGTGATCGACCTCGACTTCCTCGACGGCACCCGGGGCGCCCACGTCAACATCTCCGGCGTCTCCGGCGTGGCGACCAAGACGACGTACGCGACCTTCCTGCTACACGGGCTGTTCACCTCGGGGGTGCTCGGGGCGGCCCACAACGCCAAGGCGCTGGTGTTCAACGTCAAGGGTGAGGACCTGCTGTTCCTCGACCACGACAACGTCAAGCTCGACGACACCTCACGCGCCAAGTACGAGCAGCTCGGTCTGCCGGCGTCGGCGTTCGCCTCGGTCGAGATGTGGGCGCCGCCACGTCGCGGTGCGGCCAGCGCGGCTCCCGACACCGGCGCCCGCCGCGAGGGGATCGGGTCGTTCTTCTGGACCCTCGAGGAGTTCTGCCGCGACGCTCTGCTGCCGTTCCTGTTCGCCGACGCCGGTGACGACCGCCAGCAGTACACGATGGTCGTCGACAACGTGACGGCGAGGTTGCAGCGCGACGCGGTCCCGACGGGTGACGGCGCCGTCCGCCTCGAGGGCGTGACCTGCCGGACCTTCCGCGAGCTGATCGACGTCGTGCGCGAACGGCTCGAGTCCGAGGACGAGGCACCGCGCTGGGCCGGGCGCGCCGTCGGCGTCGGCACGATCAACGCCTTCGTGCGGCGGCTGTACGGCTCCCTGCGGCACGTCGAGGACCTCATCCGCGGCGATGTTCCCCACCCCGAGCGGCACACCATCCGCCACGAGGCCCAGGTCACCGTCGTCGACATCCACCGGCTCAACGACCGCGCGAAGCGGTTCGTGGTCGGCGTGGTGCTGCGCCGCCAGTTCGACGCCAAGGAGGCCTCGGGCAGCCCCGACCCGCTGACCTTCATCGTGCTCGACGAGCTCAACAAGTACGCACCCCGCGAGGGCTCCTCCCCCATCAAGGAACTGCTGCTCGACGTCGCCGAACGCGGCCGGTCGCTCGGGATGATCCTCATCGGCGCGCAGCAGACCGCGTCGGAGGTCGAACGCCGGGTCGTCGCCAACTGCGCCATCCGGGTGGTCGGCCGGCTCGACACCGCCGAAGCCGGCCGAGACGAGTACGGCTTCCTGCCGACCGCGTTCCGCCAGCGCGCCACCATCGTCAAGCCGGGGACGATGATCCTGTCGCAGCCGCAGCTGCCCGTGCCGCTGGTGGTCGAGTTCCCGTTCCCGTCGTGGGCCACGCGCCCGTCCGAAGCCGGTCGGGGTCCGACGCCTGGAGCCGACGACATCGTGACCCAGCCCGACGATCCCTTCGCGGGGCTCGACGACGGTGCCGACGGTGGGGACGGGATGCCGTTCTGACCCCGCACGAGCCCCGACCGGGTGAGCCGCCACCCGCCGACCCGACGGCACGGCTCGACCTCGCCGACCACCTCGCCACCGACCGGCTGGTGCTGCGGCGGTTCCGGGCCGACGACGCCCCCGCGCTGGCCGCGTACCGCTCCGACCCCGGGACCGCCCGGTACCAGGGCTGGTCCGTGCCGTACTCCGTCGATCAGGCCCTCACCTTCATCGAGGCGGTCGGCACCGATGCGCCGGGTACCCCGGACACCGCGTTCCAGTACGCCCTGGAACCTCGCGACCGGCCCGGCCTGATCGGAGACGTCATGCTGGCGACCGGCGGTGATCGCCGTCTGGTCGAGGTGGGTGTGACCCTCGCACCGGCCGATCGGGGTGACGGGCTCGCAGCCGAGGCGGTCACGGGCCTGCTCGATCACGTCCTCGCGGCGGGTCGCGGTGTGCACCGTGTCGAGGCACGGTGCGACCCACGCAACCTGTCCTCCGTGGCGCTGTTCGAGCGCCTCGGGTTCCGTCGGGAGGGTCTGCTCGTCGCGGCGTACTGGTCCGACGAAGGGTGGACCGACGACCTCATCCTGGCCGTGCTCGCCGACGAGTGGCGGGCCGGCCGGGCGGGGTCGACCGGTGCGCCACACCGGTAGCGTCGGACGGCCGCCGAACCTCGGACCGAACCGTCAGTCCCCTCCGCCGTCGCCGCCTCGCCCGCACCATCATCGTGCTGCTCACGGGGCTCCTCCTGCTCGCCCAGTGCACGACCGGTGGTGACGACGATCCCGCTCCGTCCGGTGACGACGGGGCCAGCGAGGAGGCAGCACCGGAGGACGAGGCTCCGCCCTGCGAGGCGACCCCGGAGGCTGCACGGGATCTCGACGCCGGCGCGGCACCGTTCGACGCGGCCGGTGCGATCACCGCCAGCTTCGGGTGCGTCCAGCAGGTGGTGGCCGTGCCGGCTGATCAGCCCGCGTCGGCGGCCGTCGCCGCCCCGCTCGCCGTAGAGCTCGGTGCGCCGCTGTTGATCGGCGACGAGGCCGGGCTCGCGGCGACGCTCGCAGAGCTCGGCGACCCGGAGGTCCGCCACCTCGAACCGGCCCCGGGCACCAGCGACGACGCGGACACCGGCGACGCGGGCACCGATGGCGCGACCGGCGAGGCGACCGATGGCGAGGGCGAGCCGGCCGACGACATCGCGGCCGCGGACCCGACCGAGACCGACGGGGACACCGCTACCGACGACCCGGACGCTGGCGCGACGGAGCCGGCGGGCGCGGTCGACCTCGCCACGGCGCTCGAGGTGGCCGACGAGCTCGGCACCGACCGGTTCGTCGCCGCCGACGCCGACCGCCCCGAGGACCTCACCGCGGCGGCCGCCGTCGCCATCCGCACCTCAGCGGCCGTCCTCCCCGTCGCCGTGGACGGTCCGGCCCCGGAGCTTCCCGAGGGCAGCGAGGTCGTCGCTGTCGGCGATCTCGGCGACCTGCTGCCCGACGCGGAGACCGTCGACGAGCCGTGGGAGCTCGACGACGGCGCCGATCGAGCGCTCGTGATCGACCCCACCGACCCGAACGCGCCCTCGGCCGTGGTCCTGGCCACGCAGCGAGGCGACACGGTCGTCCCGGCCCCGAACGGCGATCTGCTCGGCCGTGGGACCGTGCAGCTCGTGCGCGACGCGGACCTCGACACCGACCAGCTGGTCGCTGTCGGCGAGTTCGACGGCGACCTCGACGGCGACCTGACGCTCCTGGTCGAGGCACCGCTCCTGCCGGGTGGGACGCTGCGCCACTTCGACGGCACACGGATGGTCGCGATGTACGGCAAGCCGGGGGCTCCGGTGCTCGGTGTCCTCGGTGAACAGGACCTCGAGGCGTCGTTCGATCGTGTCCGCGACATCTCCGCCGGGTACGACGCCGACGGGCGCGACGTCGTGCCGGGCTTCGAGGTCATCGCCACGGTCGCCAGCGCCGAGGCTGGCGACGACGGGAAGTACTCGCGCGTGACACCGCCCGAGGAGTTCCGCGAGCTCGTGGACCGCGCCGCGGAGGAGGATGTGCAGGTCATCCTGGATCTCCAGCCCGGCCGTAACCACTTCCTCGACCAGGCGAAGATCTACGAGGACCTGCTGCGCGAGCCGCACGTCGGCCTCGCGCTCGATCCCGAGTGGCGGCTCGAGGACGACCAGGTCCACCTGCGCCAGATCGGCAGCGTCGACGCCGCCGAGGTGCAGGAGGTCATCGACTGGTACGCCGAGCTCGCGCGCGACGCGGGCGTGGCCGAGAAACTGCTCGTGCTGCACCAGTTCCGCGTCGACATGCTGCCCGACCGGGACATCCTCGAGGTCCCCCGCGAGGTCGCGGTCATCATCCACATGGACGGCCAGGGGCCCCAGGGCATGAAGCTCGAGACCTGGGGCGTGCTCACCTCCGGCGCCGAGGACCGTTGGCACTGGGCCTGGAAGAACTTCTACGACGAGGACCCGGTGGTCGCCGAGCCGTCCTACATCCTCGACCTCGACCCCGAGGTGGTGCTCGTCACCTACCAGTGACCGCGGGACGTGGGGCTCTACCGTGGTGAGGATGCCGAGCACCTCCCTGGATGCCTCGGTGTGCAGCCGTTGACAGGCGACACCCTTGACCACCCCGTGCCGCACGCGGTGCGGAGGCGTGTCGGAGGTGTCACGTAGCCTCGCTCCGATGCGCATCCTCCACACCTCCGACTGGCACGTCGGCCGCACCGTCCGCGGGCGGTCGCGTGCCGACGAGCACCGCGCCGTGCTCACCGAGATCGCCGGGATCGCCCACGACCGGGACGTCGATCTGATCCTGGTCGCCGGCGACCAGTTCGACACCGGCGCCCCCTCCGCCGAGGCCGAACGCATCGTCTACCGCGCGCTGCTCGACCTCGCCGACACCGGCGCACACGTGGTGGTGCTCGCGGGCAACCACGACAACCCCCGCCGGTGGGCTGCGGTCCGTCCCCTGCTCGAGCTCGGCAACGTCCACCTCGCCGATCAGGTGGCCCGCGCCGACCGCGGCGGGGTGCTCGACCTGACCACCCGCGACGGCGAGGTGGCACGGGTCGCGCTGGTCCCGTTCGTGTCGCAGCGCGGCATCGTCACCTCCGAGCAGCTCATGCACGAGCGGCGCGGCGCGGCGCAGCACGCCGGCACCTACGCCGAGCGGGTCGCGCGGATCATCGCCTCACTCACCGAGGACTTCGGGACCGACACCGTCAACCTCGTCGTCGGACACCTGACCGTCGCCGGGACCGGCGGCCCCGCCCTCGGTGGGGGCGAGCGGCAGGCCCACACGATCTTCGACTACGTCGTCCCCCCGCAGGCGTTCCCGTCGACGGCCCACTACGTCGCGCTCGGTCACCTGCACCTCCCCCACCGGGTCCAGGGTCCGGCCCCGATCTGGTACTCGGGCTCCCCACTCCACCTCGACTTCGGCGAGGCGGACCGCGGCGCCAAGGCCGTCCTGCTCGTCGAAGCCACCGCGTCGACGCCCGCCCGGATCGAACAGGTGCCGCTCAGCTCGGGCCGGCGCCTGCGGACCCTCCGCGGCACCCTCGATCAGGTCCTCGCCGCCCGCGACGAGGTGGGTGACGACCTGCTGCGCGTCGTGCTCGAGGAACCACCCAGGCCCGGGCTGGCCGACGAGGTGCGACAGGCCCTCCCCGACGCCGTCGACGTCGCGGTCGCACCGCGGGAGGACGACGAGGACCGTGACGCGCCACCCGAGCTGGACATGGACGCGCTGCGCGCCTCCCCCGCCGCGCTGTTCTCCGAGTACCTCGAGGAGATCGGCACCGACGACGCCCGGCTGACCGGCCTGTTCCAGCGCCTGCTCGAGGAAGCCCAGGACGAGGACCGCGACCCCGCGCTCGGAGGGCCGGCGTGAGGCCGCAACGCGTCGAGCTCGAGGGCATCGGATCGTTCCGGGAACGCACCGAGCTGGACCTCGCCGGGGTCGACCTGTTCGCGCTGTCCGGACCGACCGGTGCGGGCAAGACCACCCTGCTGGTCGACGCGATGATGCTGGCCCTCTACGGGACCGTCCCCCGCTACGACGACCGCCGGCTCGTGGCCCCGGCCATCACCCAGGGCGCCAACGAGGGTCGCGTGCGGCTCACGTTCTCGGTCGGTAGCCGGACCTTCACGGCCACCCGCGTCATCCGTCGCACCAAGCAGGGCGCGACCACCAAGGAGGCCCGGCTCGAGGAGATCACCGGTGGCGGATCGGTGGTCCGCGCTGGCAGCGCGGACGAGGTCAGCAGCGAGGTCGAACGGCTCCTCGGCCTGAGCTTCGACCAGTTCTGCCGCTCGGTGGTGCTGCCCCAGGGGGCGTTCGATCGCTTCCTGTTCGCCAAGCCCGCCGAGCGCGGGGATCTGTTGCTCCAGCTGCTCGACCTCCGGCTCCACGACGAGGTCGGCCGCAGGGCACGGCTGACCGCGACCGCGGCCGCCGCCCGGGCCGACGCCGCGCAACGACGGCTCGACGGCGACCTCGCCAACGCCGACCCGGCCGAGCTCGCGCGGCTCGATGAGCGCGCCGAGGTGCTCGACGCACTCGCGACCCGGTGCGGCGAGGTCCAGGTGGAGCTCGACGACCTGCGCGAACGCGGCGGCCAGCTCGCGGCCGAAGCGGACGCCGCGGCCAGCGACCGTGACACCCTCGGATCCCTGCGTCGACCGGCGGATGTCGACGCGCTGGCCGACGCGATCCGGTGTGCGGACGAGGCGGTGTCCGTCGCAGCCGAGGCACGGTCGGCGGCGACGGCTGACATCGACGCCGCCGAGATCGCCCGTGAGGCGCTGCCGGATGCGGCGGTGCTCGTTGAACTGAGCCGGACGGCGGCGGATCTCGCGGCCGCCACGGACGCGATGCCGGCCCTCACCGGAGCTGCGGATGCCGCAGCCACGTCCGCCGCGCGCGCCACGGCCGAGTTCGACGCGGCGACCGCCGCGGTGGAGCGCGCCGAGGAGACCCGGGAGGCAGCGCGCCGGCGCGAGCTCGTCCACGCGCTGACCGACGGGCTCCACACCGGTGATAACTGCCCCGTCTGCGGGAGCCCGATCGACCAGCTCCCCGCCACGCCGCCGGACAGCGACACGGCCGCGGCCACCGACGCCCTGCGTTCGGCGCAGGCGGCCCGTGTCACGGCCGAGTCGCGGGCCCGTGACGCCGATCGCGCGGCCGCCACCGCCACCGAACGTCACCACGCCGCCGAGGCACGGCTCGCCCAGGCACGGGAGGCGCGCGCGGCTGCCCTCGACGCAGCGGGGGCAGCCGACGATGCCACCGCGACCGACCTGATCGCCCGGGTCCGCACCGCCGACGAACAGGTGGCTGCCGCTCGGCAGCGCGACCGCGCGGCTCGTGAGGCCGAGGCAGCGGCCCGCACCACCCGCGACCGCGCGGGGTCGCAGGAAGCTGACGCCTGGCGCGCCCTCGACGTCGCACGCGACGCGGTCGCCCGGCTCGGCCCACCGACGCTGCAGCGCCGCGACCTGGCCGCGGCGTGGGACGCCCTGCTGGCCTGGGCCGAGGAGTCACGTCCGCAGGTGGTCGCCCGTGCGGACGAGGCGGCAGCTCGCGTGGTCGAAGCTCGAGAACGGTACGCACAGGTCAACGGGGCCCTCCGCGACGAGTGCGTCCGCGCTGGGGTCGAGGTCACGGGATCCGCGTCGCCCGCCGCCGCGATCGCCGACGCGCTGGCGACCACCCGCGCCACCCGGGCCCGGCTCGCCGAACGTCTCGACGAGGTCCGCACCGTCACGGCCGAACGGGACGCCGCACGCGAGGAGGCCAACGTCGCCGAGCACCTCGGCAAGCTCCTGCGGGCCGACGGGTTCTCCCGCTGGCTGCTCGCACGGGCCCTCCGGCGGCTCGTCACCGGCGCCTCGACCATCCTCCGCGAGCTGTCCTCCGGCGCGTACTCGCTCGCGCTGGACACGACCAACCAGTTCCTCGTCGTCGACCACCGCAACGCCGACGAACCCCGCACCGTCAAGAGCCTGTCCGGCGGCGAACGGTTCCTCGCCTCCCTGGCACTGGCGCTGGCCCTCGCCGACCACGTCACCGACCTCGCCGCCGACGGGGCCGCCAAGCTCGAATCGCTGTTCCTCGACGAAGGGTTCGGCACGCTCGACCCGGACACGCTGGACGTCGTCGCGGCAGCGCTCGAGGAACTCGGCGCCAGAGGTCGGGTCGTCGGGATCGTCACCCACGTCCGTGACCTCGCCGAGCGGTTGCCGGTCCGCTTCGAGGTCCGCAAGGGGCCGAAGGGTTCCAGCGTCCGGCGTGTCGACGACGGTGCCCCGCTCCCCGAACCGTCGGTCGACGGCGACGCGTCAGGTACCGCGACCTCGGGCGCGGAGGAGGTCGCGTGAGCACAGGGATCGGCGGGCCGCGTATCTCGGTCGACGGGTGGGATCCCTCCATGGGGTCCTCCACCTCGGCGCTCGATCAGATGGCGCTGTCGCCGGGGCCGGTCGACGCGGGTGTCGAGGTGGCCGCGGACGCATGGGAACCCCGCACCCCACCTGGTCCACCCGTCGCTGGTCCCGTCCGGTTCATCGACGGTGTGCGTCGCATCGAGGGCCACCTGTGGGTCACCCCACCGGGTGAGCGGACGCGGCAAGCGCTGGCCGCTTCCATCGCCGCCGGCACGGTCTGCTGCGAGGGCCCGTCCGCCACCGTCGAGGCGTGCGAGGTCCAGCGGTTGCTCGTCGGTCCCGCGTCGCTGCTGCCCACGCTGACCACCTCCGCCGGCGACTTCGTCCCCCGGGCCGTCGCCGACGACGACGCCGACACGCTGCGCGCCGGCGTGCAGGAACGGCTGCGGCGGCTCGAACGCCGGCTGCTGTCCGCCGCCGCGGACAGCGCCCTGCTGGTTGTCGACGGGCCACTCGACGGGTCGGTCGCGGTCGACCACGCGATCGGGTACATCAAGACCCACCACGTCGCCTACCTCGAGGACACCGTGGCCCGCACCGTGGCCGACCTCGCTGCCGGCCAGCGCACCCCGCTGTTCCTGGCCACCTCGTCGTGGACGCGGTTCTCCTGGTACCTGCGGCTGCCGTTCGGCACCGGGGGCCACCCCTGGTCGGGGATCGTGCGGTGCGAGGCCTCCGGTGACCTGCCCGTCGCGGACGTGGTCGCGCTCGCCGACCAGGTCACCGCCACGCTGCCTCGCTTCGCATCGCAGCCACACAAGGACCGGCGGGCGCCGCAGAACCTCTACCCCATCGGTGGGCTCGAACGTCAGCTGACCCACCGGCTCGGCGACGGTCACCACGTGCTGCGCGCGCTGCGGTCCGCGACCGCCTGACCCGTTCGGCCCGGTCGCCTCCTCCCGGTGGTCGCTACCGTCGTCCGGTGACCGCCGACCCCGCGTCCACCCCCGAGCACGCGCAGCTCGTGGCCCGGCTGCGCGCCCGTCACGCAGAGCTGGCCGACGAGCTCGCACGGCTCACGAAGCCACCCGACGAGGCAGCCGTGGTCGCCTTCGGGAAGCGTGTCGGGGACGGGACCACCGAGGCGGTCGAGCGCATCAGCACCACGCTGACCGCCCGGTCGATCGCGTCCTCGCTGGCGGAGGTCGAGCGCGCGCTCGAGAAGGTCGACGCCGGCACCTTCGGGGTGTGCGACGTCTGCAGCGCAGCGATCCCCGTCGAACGGCTCGAAGCCCGACCGTTCACCTCACGCTGCATCCGCCACGCCGCCTGACCGGCGACGCCGGGGACGGGCTACACCACGGTGAGGATCCGCGGCCCGTCGTCGGTGATGGCGATGGTGTGTTCGGCGTGGGCAGCGCGGCTGCCGTCGGCGGTGCGCACCGTCCAGCCGTCGTCGTCGAGCGTGAACCCGTCGTCACCACCGGCGTGGAACATCGGCTCGATGGCGATCACCAGGCCCGCCTTGAGCTTGAGCCCGCGTCCCGGAGGCCCCTCGTTCGGCACCGACGGATCCTCGTGCATCTCCCGACCGACACCGTGGCCGCCCCACCCTTCCGGGATGCCGTACCCGCCGTCGCGACCGATGGTCCCGATCGCGTGCGCGATGTCGCCGATCCGGTTCCCGGGGACGGCTGCGTCGCCGCCGGCGTGCAGTGCGGCCTCGGTGCGTTCGATGAGGGTCAGGTCCTCGTCCCGCGGCGTGCCGACCACGTACGAGCGGGCGGCGTCGCCCACCCAGCCGTCGAGGATCGCGCCGAAGTCGATGCTGACCAGGTCGCCGTCCGCGAGCGGGACGTCGTCGGGCCAGCCGTGGACGATGACGTCGTTGACCGACGCGCAGATGACGCCGGGGAACGGCGAGGGCGCGAAGTGCGGGTGGTAGTCGAGGAAGGCCGACGTGGCGCCGTGCTCGCGGAGCACGTCGCGGGCGATCTCGTCGAGGTCGCGCGTCGTCACGCCGATGTCCGCCTTCGCGCGCATCGCCTCGTGGGCGAGCGCGACCACGCGGCCGGCCTCGCGGAGGCCTTCGATGTCACGGGGGCTCTTGCGGACGATCAACGACGGGCCTCGGTCCAGGGGCCACGAGGCTACCTGCGACCGGTGCGTGCACCGAGACGACGCATCCGGCGTCAGGTCGGTGCACGCCCGCCGGTCGCGGGTGGGCTCAGCGCATCGCCTGGCCGGCGGAGCGCAGGCTCTGGCACGCCTCGACCACCCGGTTCGCCATGCCCTCCTCGGCGGCCTTGCCGTAGGAGCGCGGGTCGTAGACCTTCTTGTTGCCCACGTCGCCGTCGACCTTCAGCACGCCGTCGTAGTTCTGGTACATGTGGGTGGCGATCGGGCGGGTGAACGCGTACTGGGTGTCGGTGTCGACGTTCATCTTGACCACGCCGTGGTCGAGGGCCTCGTGGATCTCCTCGAGCGAGGACCCGGATCCGCCGTGGAAGACCAGGTCGAACGGCTGGTCATCACCACCGACCTCGGCGGCCACCGCGTCCTGCAGGTCCTTGAGGATCGACGGGCGCAGCTGGACGTGCCCCGGCTTGTAGACGCCGTGGACGTTGCCGAAGGTCGCAGCCAGCAGGTAGCGACCGTTCTCGCCGGTCCCGAGCGTGCGGGCCGTGGCCAGCGCATCCTCGGGGGTCGAGTACAGCTTCTCGTTCATCTCGCCGACGACGCCGTCCTCCTCGCCACCGACGACGCCGATCTCCATCTCCATCACGGTCTTGCCGCGGTTGCACAGCTCGAGCAGCTCCTCGGCGATCGACAGGTTCTCCTCGAGCTCGACCGCCGATCCGTCCCACATGTGGGAGTTGAACAGCGGATCCTCGCCACGGGCGACGCGGTCGGCGCTGATCTGGGCGAGCGGCCGCATGAACCCGTCGAGCTCGGTCTTCGGGCAGTGGTCGGTGTGGAGCGCGACCTGCACCGGGAACTCCTCGGCGACGATCTTGGCGTACTCGGCGAAACCCGTGGCGCCGACGACCATGTCCTTGACGGTGAAGCCCGACCAGGCGGCCGCGCCACCGGTCGAGACCTGCACGATGCCGTCCGACTCGGCCTCGGCGAACCCGCGCAGCGCCGCGAGCAACGTCTGCGACGAGGTGACGTTGATCGCCGGGTAGGCGAACGCCCCCTGCTTCGCGCGGTCGAGCATCTGGCGGTAGGTGTCCGGGCTGGCGATCGGCATCGCGGTGATCCTGTCGTCGCGGGTCGTCCCTGGGTGCTGGTGGGTGGGTCGGTGCTGGTGGGTGGGTCGGTGCTGGTCGTGACCGGGTGGTCAGCCGTCGAGGCCGACGAAGGCGAGCAGGTCACGAGCCACGCGGTCGGCGAGGTCGAGCTGCCGGTCCTCGAGCACGCGGAGATCGGCATCGGCTGCCAGGTTGGAGCGCAGGTCGACGTAGACCTTGACCTTGGGCTCGGTGCCCGACGGGCGGATCATCGCGCGGCCGCCCCCCTCGAGGGACAGCTCGACCAGGTCGGTCGCGGCCAACCACACGGGTCGCTGATCGGCACCGACGCGGTAGTCGGTCACCCGGGTGACGGCGACGCCACCGAGGACGTCTGGCGTGCGGTCGCTGAGCACCGCCATGGCGTCGGCGATCTCGACCTGCCCGGCCGCGCCGGGGCGGACGGCGCTGACCTGATGGCTGATCCACGCGCCGTGCTGGGATGAGAGCTCGCGGATCCGGTCGAGGACCGTGAGCCCGTCGGCACGGAGGCGGGCGACCATCTCGGCGAACGCGACCGCCGCACCGATCCCGTCCTTGTCGCGGACCACCGGGCCGACCGACGATCCGAGCGCCTCCTCGAAGCCGTACACGAAGGTGCGCTGGTCGCTGACCTCGAGCTCGCGGGCCGCGCGCGCGATCCACTTGAACCCGGTCAGGGTCGCTTCCGCGCGGGCCCCCCGGGCCTCGCAGACCTCGTCGAACATCGGCGTCGACACGATCGAGCGCACGCCGAGCGGGCGCGCCGCATCGGTGTGGTCGAGCAGGTAGCTGCCGAGCAGCACGCCGATCCGGTTGCCCGACAGCGGCAGCCAGTCACCCTCGTCGTCGGGGACCGCGACGGCGAGCCGGTCGCCGTCGGGGTCGCTGGCGATGATGAGGTCGGCGTCGATCTCCCGCGCGAGGTCGAGGGACGCGTCGAGCGCACCGGGCTCCTCCGGGTTCGGGAAGCTGACCGTGGGGAACGTGCCGTCCGGTTCGGCCTGCGACGGGACGACGTGGAGGTGCTCGAAACCGGCCAGCGCGAACGCCCGGCCGATCAACTCGCCTGCCACGCCATGGAGGGGGGTGTAGACGATCCTCAGGTCACGCGGCACGTCGTCGGGCAGCGGCGGGCGAGCACCCTCGAGTTCCTGCAGGAAACGTTCGACGACCGCGGCGTCGACGGGAGCGACCTTCTCGCAGTCCACGAGGTCCTCGGCCGGAACGAGCGGGACCTCCTTGGCAGGTCCGACGGCCTCGATGGCAGCGGCGATCGTGGCATCGGTCGGTGGCACGATCTGCGCGGCGCCCTCGACGTAGACCTTGTAGCCGTTGTCGGCGGGCGGGTTGTGCGACGCGGTGACGACCACGGCGGCAGCCGCGTCGAGCACCTTCTGGGCGTAGGCGATGATCGGCGTCGGCTGCGGCGTCGGGAACCAACGCACCTCGATGCCGGCAGCGGCCAGCACCCCGACGGTGTCGGCGGCGAACTGCTCGGAGTCCGTGCGTGCGTCGAAGCCGACGATCACGCCCCGCGTCGCCGCGTCGGGGACCTCGGCGAGCAGGTAGTCCGCCAGCCCGCGGGTGGTGCGGATCACCACCGCGCGGTTCATCCGGTTCGGACCGGGCCCGACCGCTCCGCGCAGGCCCGCGGTCCCGAAGGACAGGGCCGCGCCGACGTGGTCGATCAGCAGCGCGAGGTCGTCGCCATCGAGCAGCGTCCGCATCGCCGTACGGGTCTGGTCGTCGACGTCGCCGTCCATCCAGGCTTCGGCGCGGGCGTGCAGGTCATCGGTCGTCGGAGTCGTCATACCCCCAGCCTAGGTGTCCAGGGCCGCGACGTGGCCTCCCGACCCGTCACCCAGGCCACGCCCTCGGCCACGTCAGTACCGGGGCGCGGAGCCCTCGTCACGGTTCGAGGTCACGAAGGCGTGGTGGAGGCCCATCCACGCGGTCATGCACCACGGGTAGAGCGCGACCGGGACCACCAGGTTCACGCCGATGGTCGCGATCAGCAGGGTCGTCCACGGGGGGTCCGGCCAGGTCAGCGCGATCCCGCCGAGGAAGACGACCGTGAACGCGACGATCACGAGCCCCATGGCGACGACCATCGCCCCGAGCCAGTAGCCCTCCTCGCGCTCGAACTCGAGCCCACAGTCCGGGCAGTGCTCCCGGATGGTGAAGAAGCTCGCGAAGATGTCCTTCTCGCCGCACACCGGGCAGCGCTTGCGCAGTCCCCTGCTGAGCGCGCTTCCGTCCACCACCGACCTCCACGATCCGCAGCCACCGGGTGTGATGGCGGACCGCTCAGGGTACGACGACCGCGTGCCGGCCACGTGCGACCGCACTACCGGGGTGCTGGTATGGCGGTGACGCCACGTCAGACCCCCGCTACCCGAGGCGCTCCGGCCTCAACCCGTCGCGAAGGCGTCGAGCAGGTCGCTGGCGAGGCGTCGAAGCAGCGGGCCACGTGTGGCCGGGGCCACGTCGTCGACGAGGTCGGGGACCCTGGCAGCGGAGTCGATCAGCCCGTGGATCGCGGTCGCCACGGCCCGGGCCTCGTCGTCGCTGGCATCGGGGCGGAGCGTGCGGAGCGGCTGCACCCAGGCGTCGAGGTAGCGACGGTGGTTGCGCAGCGCCCGTCCTCGGTAGTCCTCGGGGAGGTGACGCAGTTCGGTCACGAGCAGGACCAACGCCGTCGACCGTCCGGTGGCGAGCTCGACGTGCGCATCCACGAGCCGGTCGAGCGCCTCCCGGGGGGCCAACCCCTCGGTCGCTCGCACGGCGGGTCCGAAACCCTCGGACCAGAGCTGGTCGAGGACGGCCATCAGCAACGCGTCCTTGGATGCCACGTGCCGGTAGACACCCGGTCCGGAGATCCCCGCGGCGGCACCGACCTCGTCGATGGAGGTGCCGTGGAAGCCGCGTTCGAGGAACAGCGCGGCGGCTGCGTCGAGGATCGCCTCGCGCCGTTGCTGACCCCGCACCGTCGCCGGAGGGGAGGTAGCGGGGTCCGGGCCGGTCACGCGGTCCTCAGATCCCGAGCACGTTGCCGAGGAGCCGACGGTGGTGGCGCGGGCTGCCGAGCAGCAGCTTGCTGGCCTTGGCGCGCTTGAAGTACAGGTGGATGTCGTGCTCCCAGGTGAAGCCGATCCCACCGAAGATCTGGAGCGCCGCGGCCGAGGTGGTCTCGTACACCTCGGCGCAGAAGCTGGCCGCGAGCGGGACCGCGACCGCGATCTCGTCCCGGTCCCCGGAGGCCACGGCGCGGGCGGCGTGGTAGGCGGCGGAACGGGCCGACTCGACCTGGACCAACGTCTCGGCGAGGGTGTGCTTGACGGCCTGGAAGGACCCGATCGCCCGCCCGAACTGGATGCGTTCCTTGGCGTAGGCGGTCGCGTCCTCGAGGCAGCGCTGCGTCCCACCGACCTGCTCGTTGGCCAGCACCGCCGTGGTGGTGGCGATGGCGCGGTGCAGCCCGACGACCGCGTCCCCGCCGGACAGCCGATCGGCGTCGCTCACCCGGACCGAGCCGTAGGTGACCGTGGCCATCGGGCGGGTCAGGTCGAGCACCGGGACGCGTTCGCGGGCGACCCCGCCGGCATCGCCCGGGACCAGGAACAGCTCGAGACCGTCGTCGGTCGTCGCGGCGGTGACCAGGACGTCCGCGGTCGACCCGTCGAGCACGAAGCCCGCCGTGCCGTCGAGGACCCAGCCGTCGTCGTCCTTGGTCGCACGGACCCCCGGGTCCGTGGTCAGCGACCCGGTGGTGTCGAGGTGAGCCACGGTCAGCTTGGTGGTGCCGACGGCCACGCCGGACAGGATCGCGCCCCGTTGGTTGGCGCTCGCGGTCGCGTCGACCAGCGTCGCGCCGAACACGGCGGAGGACAGGAACGGCACCGGCAGCAGCACACGGCCGAGCTCCTCGGCCACGATGGCAGCCTCGACCACGCCCGCACCGGAACCGCCGTCGGCCTCCGGGATGAGCAGCCCGACGAGCCCGAGCTCGGCGAGCTCACGCCAGCCGGCCTCATCCAAGGCCTCGTCGGTCACCATGACCTCACGCACGCGGGCGGAGGTGGCGCGCTTGCTCAGCGCGCCCCGGACGGTGTCACGAAGCAGCTGCTGTTCGTCGCTGACGGCGAAGGAGACGTCGGCCATCGTGGAGCTCCTCGGGGTGCGGCGCCGCTCGGGCGCGGTTCGGTGCGCGTCGGGTCAGGCGTCGGTTCGGGCGTCAGCTGCGGGGAACGTCCCGCCAGGGGATGTTCTTGTCGACGCGGGGTTCGCCGGGGAGCCCGAGCACGCGCTCACCGAGGATGTTCTTCATGATCTCGCTGGTCCCACCCTCGATCGAGTTGGCCCGCGCCCGCAGGTAGGCGGTGGTCGGGTCGCTCGAGCGGGACGACGACTCGGTGGGTCGCGAGAAGCTGTAGCCGGCCTCGTAGACCATCCCCGACGCGCCGAGCAGGTCCACGGTGAACGTCGAGATGGACTTGTTCAGGTCGGCCCAGTGCAGCTTGGAGGTCGACCCCTCCGGGCCCGGGGTACCGCGCTTGCGTGCTTCGGCGGCGCGCGAGGTGGTCAGCCGCAGCGCCTCGGCCTCGATCCAGTAGCTGATGAGGCGGTCGCGGGTGGCCTCGTCGCGGTCCTCCACCTGTTCCCAGGCGGTCAGCGCGTTGCCGATGGCGCCGGAGCCGCGGGGGGTGACGTTGGCGCCGATGGCGACGCGCTCGTTCATCAGCGTGGCCATCGCCACCGTCCAGCCCTGGCCGACCTCGCCGATGCGCAGGTCGTCGGGGATCTGGGCGTCGTCGAAGTAGACCTCGTTGAACTCGGCCTCACCGGTGATCTGGTACAGCGGGCGGACGTCGACGCCGTCACCCTGCATGTCGACCACGAAGTAGGTCAGGCCCGCGTGCTTCGGCAGGTCCGGGTCGGTCCGGGCGACCAGGAGGCCCCACTTCGCGGCGTGCGCGAGCGTGGTCCAGACCTTCTGCCCGTTGACGATCCAGGTGTCGCCTTCGCGGACCGCGGTGGTCGCGAGGGCCGCGAGGTCGGAACCCGCGCCCGGCTCGGAGAACAGCTGACACCAGATCTCCTCGAGGGTGAACATCGGCCGCAGGAAGCGCCGATGGTGCTCCTCGGTGCCGTGGGCGATCAGCGTGCCGGCCCCCATACCGATGCCGAGGACGTTGCGGTAGCGGTTGTCGATGCTGCCGCCGGCCCCGGTGATGCGCCGGTTGATGTCGGCCTGCCAGCGCGGCGACACGCCGAGCCCACCGAGGCCCTCAGGGAACTGCACCCAGGCGAGCCCGTGGTCGAACTGGGCGCCCCAGAACTCCTGCTCGGGGGTGGCGGCGGGCGGTGCCTGCTGCAGCAGCGCCTCGATCGCCGTCTCGACCTGCTCACGCTCGTCGTTCGCCACGGTGGACTCCCTCCCTCGCCGGTGGTCGCGCTCCACCTCGACGTCGGGTGCTCCACCCACGCGGAAGTGAACGCTCACTAACATGCTAGCGCCGACGCGAGGCGCGTGCCGGCGACCCACGGCCCGCACGCAACTTCCTGGGCGACGGCCCAGGGAGTTGCACCTCGAGGTCCGCGGGAGGTGGATCAGGCCCGCTCCCCGACAACTTCCTGGGCTGGAGCCCAGGGAGTTGTCACGACCCGCTACTGGTCGCGCACTCCTGTGAAGCTCGGCGATACGCCGCTAGAGGCGCTGGGGTGGGTCGCCGTGGCGGAAGGCGAGCGACACCCGGGCGCCGGCCGACGAGACCTTCGGCACGGCGTGCTTCCAGGTCCGCTGGCAGGTGCCGCCCATGACGAGCAGGTCACCCCGGCCGAGCAGCATCCCGATCGACGCGCCGCCCGCAGCGGGCTTCAGCCGGAAGGTCCGCGGGTGGCCGAGCGACACCGTGGCCACCGTCGCGGTGAGACGTTCGCGGAGCACCCGGTCCCCGTGCCAGGCGACCGAGTCGCGTCCGTCCCGGTACAGGTTCGCGCCGACGGTCTCGAACCGGACCCCGTAGCGGCGCGAGAGCAGCTCACCGAGCTCGTCGAGCACCCCGAGCTCCGCCGGCAGCGCACCGAGACGAAGCCTCGCGGTCAGGCGCGGCTGCGGCACGAGCCCACCCTGGATCCTCTCCTGCCGTTGCGCCCACGGCAGCGCCGTCACGCAGGTCTCGAGCAGCGCGTCGCTGCTGGCGAGCCAACCGGGCGCGTGGTCGACCCACGCGCTCTCGTCGAGCTGGCGACGTCGGAGCGCAGCGAACCCCGGGTCGGCGAGGATGCCGCACCCGGGGTAGGACCCGACGGCGCCGTCGAACAGGGAGGTCTGCCAGGTCAGGGTGTCCACGGGCCCGACGGTACCGAACGCACGTTCGGTCCGCCAGGCTGTGGAGCTCCGTGCATCCTCAGCTCGTCGGGTCCTGCTCCACCTCGCCGCGCCACGCGCCGGTCTCGGTGCCGCGGGACTCGACGAAGCTCTTGAACTGGTCGAGGTCGCGCTGGACGTTGTGGTCGATCACGCCGAGCGCGTCCCCGGCCTTCTCGACCCAGTCGGTCGGCTCGACGTCCATCTGCAGGGCCACGCGCGTCTTGCTGTCGGCGATCCGGTGGAAGGTGACGACCCCGGCGTGCTTGGTCTCACCACGGGCCTTCCACGCGATGCGCTGGTCCGGCTCCTGCTCGGTGATGTCGGCATCGAAGGTCCGCTCGGCACCGAGGACCTTGACGTGCCAGCGTAGGGAGGTGGCGTCGAGCTGCTCGATCCGTTCCACGTCTTCCATGAACTCGGGGAAGGTCTCGAACTGCGTCCACTGGTCGTAGGCGGTGCGGACCGGGACATCGACCTCGACGGTCTTCTCGACGGTGCTCATGGGGCCTCTCTTCGCTCGGGGATGCGCCGCTCGGGCGCCGGACGATCACCACCATCCCGGGCTCCGCTGCCGGTCGACAGCACGCGGCCGCGCTCGACCGGCCGGCGAGTCGAGCCCAGTACGGCACCGTCGGTGGCCGCGTGGCCGGGCCGTCGACTACAACTCGGCCCCATCGCACGACGAGGAGCTCGGGTGGCGGCCTGGCGCAACTGGGCGGGCAACCAGCGCTGCACGCCCGCAGCCGTCGCGCGGCCCACCGACGAGCCAGCCGTGAGCGCCCTCGTGTCCCGGACCGCAGCCACGGGCGGTCGGGTCCGCCCCGTCGGTGCCGGCCACAGCTTCACGAGCCTGGCGCTCACCGCTGGGACCTTGATCGACCTCTCACGCTTGTGCGGTGTCGACCGGGTCGACCCCGTCACCGGGGTGGCCACCATCGCCGCCGGCACGACCCTCGCGGACGCGAGCGCTGAGCTGGCCCGCGCCGGACGTGCGTTCGAGAACCTCGGGGACATCGCGGTGCAGACGGTGGCGGGTGCGACCGCCACGGGGACCCACGGGACCGGTGCCAGCTTCGGGAACCTGTCCTCGACCATCGTCGGCTGCCGGTTGGTCACCGGCGCCGGTGAGGTGGTCGACCTCGATGCCGATCACGACCCCGACGCGCTGCGCGCTGCCCGGGTGCACCTCGGCGCTCTCGGCGTCGTGACCTCCGCGCGCGTACGGACCGTGCCGGCGTTCACGCTGGTGGCCGAGGAGACCATCGAGGAGGTCGGCGACGTCCTGGCCGACCTCGATGGGTTCGTGGACGGTCACGACCACGCCGAGCTGCTCTGGTTCCCCGGCAGCGGGTGGGCACCCGACGAGCTCGGCCTCGCGCTGGTCAAGCGCAACCGGCGGGTTCCCGACCCACCCGATCCAGCCCTCCGTCGTGGCCGGGTCGAGGCCTTCGTGGGTGACGAACTGCTCTCCAACACGATCTACGGCGCGATCGTCCGGGCGAGCGACCTGGCGCCGTCGGCGACGCGGGCCATCCACGCGGCGCTGCGTCGGATCCCCGACGCTCGGTACGCCGATCGCAGCGACCGCGTGTTCGCCTCGCCGCGACGGGTGCGGTTCGTCGAGATGGAGCAGTCCGTGCCCCGGGATGCGTTCCCCGAGGCGTTCCGGCGGGTCACGACGGTCTACGAGGATCTCGGACGCGAGGTCCCGTTCCCCGTCGAGTGCCGGTGGGTCGCCGGCGACGATGCCGACCTCTCCCCCGCCAACGGTGGCGATCGGGCGTACATCGCCGTCCACCTGTCGCCACGCCACCACGACCCCCGGTTCTTCGCCGCCATCGAGGAAGCGCTCGCCGACCTCGGTGCCCGGCCCCACTGGGGCAAGCTCCACGGGCTGACCGCCGCCGAGCTCGCCACCCGGTACCCGCGGTGGGACGCGTTCCAGGCGGCGCGACAGCGCTTCGACCCGTTCGGGACGTTCGCCAACGACCACCTCGACCGGGTCCTCGGTCCACCACCGGGGAGGGCCGCCGCGTGAGCGCCGACACCGACCCCGTCCCCGTCCCCGGCTCCGCTCCCGAGGACGCGCGCGACACCTACGAGCGGTACCGGGCCGCCCTCGCGGGGCGGAGCCTGCCGCAGGCCATCGTCGATCTCGACCGCGTCGAGGTGAACGCGCGTGCCGTCCTGCGCCGCGCCGGCGACCGCCCGGTCCGTATCGCGTCGAAGTCGGTGCGGTGCGTGGCGCTGCTCCGCCACATCCAGGCGCTGTCCGACCGGTTCCAGGGGCTGCTGTGCTTCACCGCCGACGAGGCGCTCCACCTCGCTGCGGCCGGCTTCGACGACCTGCTCGTCGCCTACCCGACCGTCGACCCGGCACACCTCGTGGAGGTGGCCGCCGCCAACGACGACGGCCACCGCATCACGCTCATGGTGGACAGCGACGCGCACGTCGAGCGGCTCGAGCGGCTGCTGCCGGCCGGGCACCCGGTCCCCGTCGCCATCGACCTCGACCTGTCGTGGGACCTGCCGGGGCTGCGGTTCGGGGTGGAACGCTCGCCCGTCGACACGGCACGGGCCGCGGCGGTCCTCGCCGCCCGCATCGACACCTCCCCCCGGCTGCACCTCGACGCGCTGATGGGCTACGAGGCGCAGGTCGCCGGGGTCGCCGAACGGGCGCCGGGCCGGTCACGCGTGGAGCAGGCCGCCATCGTCACGCTCAAGCGTCGGTCGCTCCGCCGGGTCGCACGCCGCCGGGCTGCGGCCGTCGACGCGGTCGAGGCGGCCATCGGGCGGCGGCTGCGGGTCGTCAACGCCGGCGGGACCGGCAGCCTCGAGTCGTCGTCACGGGAACGGGCCGTGACCGAGGTGACCGCCGGATCGGCGTTCCTCGCTCCGGCCCTGTTCGACCACTACGACGGGTTCCAGCACCTGCCGGCCGCCGGGTACGCCTTGCCCGTCGTCCGTCACCCCCGCCCCGGCGTGGTCACGTGCCTCGGGGGTGGCTACATCGCCTCCGGAGCCACCGGACCCGACAAGGAGCCTGCGGTCTGGCTGCCCGCCGGCGGACGTCTCACCGCACTCGAGGGTGCCGGCGAGGTGCAGACGCCCATCCTGCTCCCGGCCGGCGTGACGCTCGACCTCGGCGATCCGGTCCTGCTCCGCCACGCGAAGGCCGGGGAGCTGTCCGAGCGGTTCGACGTGCTGCTGGGCGTCCGCGGCGACCGCGTGGTCGACGAGCTGCCGACCTACCGCGGCGAGGGTCGGACGTTCCTGTAGCCCGGTACCGTCGCCCGGCGGGGTGCCCCCGTGCAGCCGACCGGCAGCGAGGCCACCGTGGACGAGCACCCGCCAGCCGAGCACGTCGCCACCGTGCGGGTCGGTCACTTCCTGTCCCGCGCCGAGGCCGAGGTCGCTCGAGGGATGCTCGAGTCGAGCGGGGTGCCGGCGGTCGTCATCGGCGACGATGGTGGCGGTGTCCAGCCCGACGTCAGCTACGGCTACGGCGGCGTCGCGATCGGTGTCCACCCCGATGACGTCGAGGAGGCACGCGAGCTGCTGCTCGACGTGGACGCCCCGCTCGATGTGCGGGACCTGCGCACGCCGAACTGGCGCTCCCGGCTGGTGCTGGTGACCGCCGTGATCCTGGTCGCCCTGCTGCTCGCGGGGATCATCCAGCGCTGACGGGCGATGGTCCCGACCCGACGGCCACCACGCGGCCGGTCCGGTGGTGATCGTGCCCGGCCCCGACACGTCAGGTGTCGCGCCGGATGGGTAGCGCTGACCGTCGGCAGAGCTTGCGACCGCACTCAGTCGAGGACGCGCGCCTTGGCGCGGTCGAACTCCTCGTCCGACAACGCCCCCGAGGCGTGGAGTTCGGCCAGCGCCTGGAGCTCCGCCACCAGCTCGGACGCGGCCGTGGTACCTGGTGCGTCCGGGGCCGATGGGGCCGATGGGGCCGATGGGGCCGATGGGGCCGATGGGGCCGATG
>NZ_JBBEBZ010000105.1:0-3657 GCF_040882075.1 Nitriliruptor sp. | reverse complement strand
CCGAGCGAGCTCGTCGCGCGTATCCAGGCCACCTTGCGTCGCGGCGATGTCCCCGGCGGCGACGCCCCTGAGGGGGCCTGACCCTCGACTAGCCTCAGCGTCCGCCGCGGCCGCGGCCCGCGCCGATCCGAGGACCCGCCCCGATGTCCGACCGCCCCGTCGTCGTGACCGGCGCCGCCGGCTTCATCGGGTCCAACCTGGTGCGGCGACTGCTCGAGGACGGTCGTCGCGTGGTCGGGGTCGACGACCTGTCCACCGGCTCGCTCGCCAACCTCAGCGAGGCCCGTGACCGCCACCCCGGCCGCTTCGAGTTCGATCGGCTCGACGTCACCGCCGGCGGGCTCACCCCCCTCGTCGAGCGACTCCGGCCCGAGCTGATCTACCACCTCGCTGCCCAGGTCGACGTCCGCCGCAGCGTCGAGGACCCCCTCGCCGATGCGACCACCAACGTGCTCGGCACCGTCGCCGTCTGCGAGGCCGCGGCGCGAGGTGGGGTCCGCAAGATCATCTACGCCAGCTCCATCGGGTCCTACGGGGAGCCGCGCGAGGACCAGCTCCCGGTCGGTGAGTCGTTCCTCGATCCGGCGCTGTCGCCCTACGGGGCCAGCAAGCGCGCCGCCATGACCTACCTGGCGACCTACCAGGCCCTGCACGGGGTGAGCTGGACGGCGCTGACCCTCGCCAACGTGTACGGCCCGGGACAGACCACCGCGGGCGAAGGTGGGGTCGTCGCCACCTTCGTCGGGCGGATGCTCGCGGGGCAGCCGGTCACGATCCACGGTGACGGGGAACAGACCCGCGACTTCGTGTTCGTGGACGACGTGGTGCACGCCTTCGTCCTGGCGGCGGATCGCGGGGACGATGAGCGCTTCACGATCGGGACCGGGGAACGGATCAGCATCAACCAGCTCTTCCGCGCCCTCGCAGCGGCGACCGAGTACCCCCACGAAGCGACCCCCGCCGCCGCGCGGCCCGGCGAGATCCGCCACAGCGCCGTGGACAGCTCGCGGGCAGCGCGTGAGCTCGGCTGGAAACCCTGGACCACGCTCGAGGAAGGCCTCGCCGCGACCCTGGCGTGGGCCGCCGCGACCGAACGCTGAGATGGAGGTGCGGTGACGTACTCGAGCGAGGTGGGCGAGCGACTCCGGCGCATCCGCGTCGAGCAGGGGCTGTCGCTCCAGGAGGTCGAGCGACGCTCCGAGGGCCGGTGGAAGGCCGCGGTGGTGGGCTCCTACGAGCGCGGCGACCGGAACATCTCGGCCACGCGCCTGCTCGAACTCGCCGACTTCTACGGGGTGAGCGCTGCGGACGTCCTCCCGGGCGAGACGGCGCCGCCACCACGTGCCGATGGCGGGATCGTCCTCGATCTGCCTCGCCTCGCCGAGCTCGGTGAAGCGTGGTCGGGGCTCCGCCGGTACTGCGCATCGATCCAACAGCAGCGCGGTGACTACAACCGACGCGTGCTGTCGGTCCGGGGCGAGGACCTCCGTGCCATCGCGGCCATCCAGGCCGCGACGGTCACCGAGCTGGTCGCGCAGCTCCGTGTGATCGGCGTGATCGCCGGCGACGACCAGCTGGAGGACCCGCCGGGTCAGTGAGCTCCCGCGTCCGCCGTGCGGTTGAGCGCGTCGAGGACGGAGCGCACGACGGCGTCAGCCGTGGCGTCGCGGACCAGCGCGCTGCCCGACACCGTCCGCTCCCCCTGCGGGGTGCGCAGCTGCACCACCGTCAGCGCGATGCGGTGATCGAGCAGCTCGACGACCTCGCAGCCCCGCAGCTCGACGGCCTTGCTGTCGCCGAGCACCGGGGCGAGGGCGGCCAGCGTGGCGCGGCCGACCGCGGCTCGGCGTCCCGCGGCGGTGTCGTTCCCCTCGGCCTGGCCGGTCAGGATCTCGCCCGTTCGACGGAGGGTGACCTCGATGTGGGCCTCCGGTCCGGCGTGGGTGACGGTGATGCGTCCGACGGTGATGCGCGGGACGAACGCGGGGCCGGGCGGGTCGATGACCGCCTCGGGGTCCTCGTCGAGCTGGACGACCGACACCACCCGGTGGTCGGTGGTCACCCCGAAGCGAGCCATGAGCAGCGTCTGCACGTCGCGGACGGTCTGCTTCGGGGCGCGGTCGAGGGTGGTGACGACGTGGAGCTCGTCGACCTCGCGCTCGAAGCCCGCCACGATCCTGGCACCGAGCACCCCCGGGATCGACGCGAGGCAGCTCTCGACGTCGGCACGCCGCTCGGGATCGTGCAGGTCGGTGCGGAGGGTGAAGAGCGTCGGGAGGGGCGTGCCCTCCCCCGCGTCGATCACGGCGAGCCCTTCGTCGTCGTCCACCCCGCCGCTCGGCGGGTCGCCGCAGCGTAACGGTCACCGCCGTCCGGGCGCGTGAGCCGGAACCAGACGGGTCGCGTGCGTTCAGCGCCCGTTATCGAGCGCTGAACGCCTCTACCGCGTGGTTGGTGTTGCCGGTGTGGATGATGTGTCGGTTGACAACCGAAGAGCGAGCGGTGAGCGGAGGAGGTCCGCGCGGACCGGGTGAACCGGACCGTGGATCGACCGGGTCGGAGACGGCTCAGGCAAGACCTTCGCACCACAGCACCACGTGCACCACAGCACCGACGAGGTACCGGCTCACAGCCGTGCGCCATCGAGCGGAGCGGAACGGTCCGTCGTCCGATTAGCGGAGACGACGGCTCGGGAACGATCTCGATGGAGGTACGACATGACCAAGCGTCTGTTCGTCGCGCTGTCGGCCCTGGCGACGCTCGTGCTGTCGTCTGGCGCCAGCACCAGCTGGATGCGTTGACAGCGTGAGAGGCCGGGCCTCCTCCGCCCACCGCTCGCTCCTCGGGATCGATGCCCGACGGGGGCGTCCAGGAGCGAGCCGTGCGTGCCGACCACCTGACCGTCTACGTCGCCGTGGTCGCGACGCTCGGTCTCGCGGTTTTCGTGCCGGCCGTCATCGTCGCGCCGGGGTGGACCGCGGTCCTGTTCGCGGCCGCGTTCGGGCTGACCGAGTACCTCCGCTCGAACCTGCGCGACGACGTGCAGGTGTCGCTGTCGAACCTCGTGGTCCTGATCGCGATCCTCCACGGGGGCATCGCCCTCGCGGTCGTCGCCACCGTGGGGGTGTTGCCACTGTTCGCGCTGCAGGCTAAGGATCAGCGACTGCTGCGCGTCTCGTTCAACTGCGGCCAACTCGCGGTGTCCGCTGCGGTCGCGGGTGCGAGCTACCAGCTCGTCGTGATGCTGACCGGGTCGAGCTTCCCGGCACCGATGACCATCGTCGCGATCGCGGTCGCCTCGGTCGTCTACGTGCTGGTGAACAACGCGCTCGTCGGTGTGGTCGTGGCGCTGTCGAGCGGCGAGCCCGTGCGCAGTGCCCTGCGGTCGGTCCTGCAGGTCGGGTGGTTGCAGGGTCCCTACGTCGGCATCGCGATCCTCGCCGCGACGCTGCTGCGCGCCGGTGGGATCGGGCCGGTCCTGCTCGCCCTGCTCGCCCTGCCCGTCTTCGTGGCCCGCTCCGGGTTGCTGGCCTTCCAGCGCACCGACGAGGCCTACGACCGCCTCGTGCGCTCGTTCGTGACGGCCATCGAGGTCAAGGACCTCTACACCCGGGGCCACTCCGAACGCGTCGCCACGCTGTCGGTGCACGTCGCCGA
>NZ_JBBEBZ010000104.1:0-3743 GCF_040882075.1 Nitriliruptor sp. | reverse complement strand
CGCCCGCCTGGATCGCGGAGTAGATCTGGTGGGTCTTGCCCTCGCGGATGAGGTTGCGGATGCCGGACGTCGCGATCATGACCTCACACGCCACGGTGCGGCCCTTGCCGTCCGCGGTCTTGAGCAGCGTCTGACACACCACCCCGCGCAGGGCACCGGCCAGCATGACGCGGATCTGTTCCTGCTGGTGCGGCGGGAAGACGTCGACCACGCGGTCGATCGTCTGCGGCGCGTCCTGGGTGTGGAGGGTCGCGAAGACGAGGTGGCCGGTCTCGGCCGCGGTCAGCGCGATCTGGATGGTCTCGAGGTCGCGGAGCTCGCCGACCAGGATGACGTCCGGGTCCTGGCGGAGGACGTGCTTGAGCGCCTCGTTGAACCCGTGGGTGTCGGTACCGACCTCGCGCTGGTTGACCACCGACCGCTTGTGCTTGTGGAGGAACTCGATCGGGTCCTCGACCGTCATGATGTGCGACGGCCGGTTGCGGTTGACGAGGTCGACCAGCGACGCCAACGTCGTCGACTTGCCGGACCCCGTCGGGCCGGTGACCAGGACGAACCCGCGGGGTAGGTAGGCGAAGTTCGCGACCTGCTCGGGCACGCCGAGGTCCTCGAGCGGCAGGATGTCGAACGGGATGACACGCATCACCGAACCCATCGAGTCCCGCTGCTGGAACACGTTGACGCGGAAGCGGGCGAGGTTCGGCACGGCGTACGAGAGGTCGAGCTCGAGCTCGTTCTCGAAGGCTTCACGCTGCTTCTGGGTCATGATCGCGTAGAGCATCTTCTGGAGCTCGTCCGGCATCATGACGGGCTGGTCGTCCATCGGCATCAGGTCGCCGTCGACACGGATCGTCGGTGGGATACCCGCGGTCAGGTGCAGGTCGGACCCGCCACGCTCGACGAGCTCCTTCAGCAGCGCATCGAGGTCGACCTCGGACTCCTCCTCGGAGCGCAGCCGCTGGCCGCCACCGCCGCCGAGATCGTCGTTCGCGCGCACGTTCGCCGACGGCCGCGGAGGCAGGGACGACGAGTCCGGCGACGGCGGGTCGGTGGTCGCTGCCGTCGGGGACGGGCCGGTGCGGTCGTCGGGTGCCGGCGGCGCCGGGGCCTCAGCCGACGGCCCCCTGCTGGGCGGTGGGGGCAGCTGGGTCACGGGGGGCGGCGGCACGGTGGCCGCCGTGCCCGCGCCGACCCCGGTGGGGACCTGGTTGGCCGCGTGCTGCTCGATGGCTTCGATCAGGGCGCGACGGGGGCTGAGCGCGAGCTCGACGCGCAGCCCGATCTCCTCCTGGAGCTGCTCGACGAGCCCCGGGGAGTTCGGGTCGGCGACCGCCACCCGGACGCGATCGCCATCACCGAACGCGACGGGCAGGGCGACCAGGGACCGCGCGACGTCGGCCGGGAGGAGCGACGCAGCGTGCGGGTCGACGCTACCGGCGTCCACCTCGGCGAACGGCATGCCGAGGCTGCCCGCGAAGGCACGCACCAGGTCCCGCTCCTCCGCGTAGCCGAGCTCGACGAGCGCCCGCGCGAGGCTGCCGCCCTCGCCCGCGTGCTCGGTGGCGTGCTGCAGCTGTTCGGGCTGCAGCACCCCCTGCTCGACCAGGGTCTCCCCGAGTCCTGCCACGTCGGTTCCTGTCGTGTCTGTCGTTCCTCCGGCGCGGTGGCCGGTGGTGCCCTGCGCGGTCAGGTGACCACGCGGCCTACCTCTTCGATGGTCGTGCGCCCGAGCAGCACCTTGGCGAGCCCGTCCTCACGCAGCGGCCGCATGCCCTGCTCGACCGCGACCCGCCCGATGTCCTCGGACGAGGCGCGGCTGACGGCCATGCGTTCGATCTCCTCGCTGACCAGCATCACCTCGTGGATCGCGAGCCGGCCGCGGTAGCCGGTGCCGCTGCACGAGGTGCAACCGACCGCGCGCGGGACCTCCGGCCTCGCCTCCACGGTCTCGTCGTCGAAGCCCGCCGCCTTGAGGATCTCGGCCTCGGGCGAGTACATCTCGACGCACTTGTTGCACACCCGGCGGGCCAGCCGTTGGGCCAGGACGCAGTCGACGGCGGAACCGACCAGGAACGGCTCGATCCCCATCTCGGTGAGGCGGACCACGGCCGACGGGGCGTCGTTGGTGTGCAGCGTGCTGAGCACGAGGTGACCGGTGAGGGCCGCCTCGACACCGATCTGCGCGGTCTCGCGGTCACGCATCTCACCGACGAGGATGATGTCGGGGTCCTGACGCAGGATCGAGCGCAACGCCCGCGCGAACGACAGCCCGACCTTGTTGTTGACCTGCACCTGGTTGATGCCCGGCAGCTGGTACTCGACCGGATCTTCGGTGGTGATCAGGTTCACGCCCGGCTGGTTCAGCACGTTCAACGTGGCGTACAGCGACGTCGTGTTGGAGGTGGGCACGAACCCCTCGCCGCACAGGTAGGTGCGGTCGCACGAGTCGACGGTGATGCACCGTGCTGGTCCGTAGGCAGGGTCATCTGTAGCGACGACCTCGATGTCGGTGACGTGCCGCCATCGGCTGATCTCTGACGGCCCTCGCGCGACGCGATCGGTCTGCCGGTCGCGCTTCCGTGGTAGCTGGAAGACCTCGATGTGGGGGGTGAAGTGGATGCGGTGTCGTCGGCCCGCTTCGACCTTCCCACCGTCGTCGTTGCGGTAGGACGCCGGGGCGTCGGCGACCATACTGGCTGCGATCCCGAGGGACCGGATGAGCGCCAACGCGTCGTCCGCGAGCCGCCGATCCGACAACGTCAGCTCGCACGATCCTCCGTCGCCGTCATCGACGGTCCCATCGGAGTCCATCAGCCCTTGCAGCAGCGCCAGCCGCTGCTCGTACGAGCCGCGCGAGTAGGCGAGCGGGATGTGTTTGACACCGATGACGCCGATGTCGCGAAGATCCGATGCCAGGTCACGGTTCACGTACGGGTCACCGACCGTGATCCTGCCTCCACCGGTGGAGCCATCACCGAGCCAGTAGCCGATCAGGTACGGGTCAACGAGCAGATCAGCGGGGGGGAGCTGCAACGCTGCTGGTGCCGGCACTGCGAACTGCGCCTGCCCAGCACGGGTCCGGAACCCGGCGGCGACCATCTCGGAAGTCGTCATCCGGTACAACGGCGTCTGGTCCACCGGCTGGGTGCTGTACCGCTGCCGGAGCCGCAACGCGAGCGACTTGAGCGCCACAGCGGTCGGGAACTGTTGCGGCACCGGCCCGTTCCCGCCGGTGAACGGGCAGTCGACCGCTTTCAGCGCTTGCCGAACCGCGTACGCCGATGGGAAGTGGTCACCGACCACGTTCGTGTCAACGAGCGCTGTGAGAGCTGCGAGCCGCAGAGAACCGGCACCATCCCACGTGTCAGCCAGCTCTTCCAGCCGGTCCGCGTCTGCGTGCGCCTGTTCGTAGGCGGCGACCGCAGCCCGCCGCTTCGGGGTCCGTGGGGCGTTGCGGCCCCAGTGGTCAGCCACCAGCCACTGGTGGTCCCGGTCAGCGACGACCTGCTGCCCGTCCGAGAAGTGGACGCGGTAAAGCTCGGGGTGGTCGTTGACCGGCCAGACCCGCACGACCCGACAGGGGCGTCCGTCCCGTCCGAACACCTCGTCGCCCTCGTTCAGGGCGCCCATCGTGGACATCCCCGCCGGGGTCGGCACCGGTGTGTCGAGCGTCAGAGCTTTCCCGGAGCCGGTCGGGCCGGTCACCAGGATCATCCCGTACGGCTTGCGGTAAGCGCTCTCGT
>NZ_JBBEBZ010000103.1:0-24274 GCF_040882075.1 Nitriliruptor sp. | reverse complement strand
CGGCTCACCGGCGAGGTGCACCGCCTGCTCGGTATCGGGGACACCTCGTCGCGTGCAGACTTCCGGCTGACGGCGGACGGACGGTTCCACTTCCTCGAGACCAACCCGCTGCCGGGGATGACGCCGACGTCGAGCTACCCGCTGTCGCTCGGGGCCGAAGGGGTGACCTTCCCGGAGCTTTGCGAGGAGCTGGTGGTCCGGGCCCTGCGGCGGGCCGGTCGTGAGGTGGCTGCGTCCGCGGCCGGGAAGGGGCCCGCAGCGTGAGCATGCTCCGCATCGTCCCAGCGCAGGAGCTGCCTCAGCACGTGGTCGAGGTGGAGCACTTCACGATCCCGCTCGCGGACGGGACCCACCTCGCCGGACGGCGCTGGCAACCCGAGGGCGCGGAGAGCTCACCCGTCCCGGCGGTGCTCGAGTACATCCCGTACCGCAAGCGCGACAAGACCGCCCACCGCGACGGGCTGAGCCACCCCTACGTCGCCGCGCACGGGTACGCCTGCGTCCGTGTCGACCTGCGAGGGTCGGGGGACTCCGAGGGCGTGTTGACCGACGAGTACCTGCCGCAGGAGCTCGAGGACGGGCTGGGGGTGCTGCGTTGGATCGCGGCCCAGCCGTGGTGCGACGGCCGCGTCGGCATGATCGGCAAGTCGTGGGGCGGTTTCAACGGGCTCCAGCTCGCGGCGCTGCGCCCCCCGGAGCTCGGTGCCATCGTGACTGTCTGCTCGACCGACGACCGCTACGCCGACGACGTGCACTACATGGGCGGCTGCCTGCTCGGCGACAACCTGTCGTGGGCGGCGAGCATGTTCGCCAACACCTCCTGCCCGCCGGATCCGGTCCTCGTCGGTGGCCGGTGGCGCGAGCTGTGGCTCCAGCGCCTCGAGGGGTCGGGCATGTGGCTCGAGACCTGGTTGGCCCATCAACGACGGGACGACTACTGGAAGCACGGCTCGGTGGGCGAGGATCCGGCCGCCATCGAGGTGCCGGTGCTGGCCGTGTCGGGCTGGGCCGACGGGTACTCGAACGCGGTCTTCCGCCTGCTCGCCGACCTGCACGTGCCGCGGCGTGGTCTCGTCGGGCCCTGGAGCCACAAGTACCCCCACCTCGGGGTCCCGGGTCCGGCGGTCGGGTTCCTCCAGGAGTGCGTGCGTTGGTGGGACCGGTGGCTCAAGGGCATCGCCAACGGGCTCGATGACGAACCGATGCTCGTGGCCTGGATCCAGGATCCGATCGCCCCCGCCCTCGACCTGCACGAGCGGCCGGGCCGGTGGGTCACCGAACGGTCCTGGCCGTCCCCGAACGTGGAGGAACGCGCGCTCGGGCTCGGCGACGCGGGCCTGTTCCTCGTGGACGAACCGCCGTCCGACGCACGCGATCGCAGCATCACCTCACCGCTCTCGCTCGGGCTGTACGCGGGCAAGTGGTGCTCCTTCACCGCGACCCCGGACCTTCCGGTCGATCAGCGTGAGGAGGACGGCGGGTCGATCAACTTCGACAGCGTCGCCCTGCGCGAGCCGCTCGAGGTCCTCGGTGCCCCGGTGGTCGAGCTCGAGCTCAGCGTCGACCGACCGGAGGCGATGGTCGCTGTACGGTTGTCCGACCGCCTCCCCGACGGTCGCATCACGCGGGTCACCTACGGACTGCTCAACCTCACCCACCGCGACTCCCACGAGCACCCCGAGTCGCTGGTCCCGGGCGAGCGCTACCGGGTCCGCGTCCAGCTCAGCGAGGTCGGTCACCGGTTCCTGGCCGGACACGGGTTGCGGCTGCAGGTGTCCACCTCGTACTGGCCGGTCGTCTGGCCGTCACCGACGCCGGTCTGCATGACGGTGTACCCCGAGGCCAGCCGGTTGCTGCTGCCGGTCCGTCGCGCCGGCGTACCGGATGGCCTGTCCCGCCCCTTCGGCGAGGCCGAGGGGTCGCAGCCCCCGGCGGCGACCCAGCTCCGCGACCGCGACTACGGGTGGCGGATCACGCGTGACCTCGTGACCACCGAAACGGTGCTCGAGACGCGCAAGGACGAGGGGGCGCTCCGCCTCGACGACCTCGGCCTCGAGCTGCATAGCGCGACGACGGAGACCTACTCGTTCCGCGGGGAGGATCCGACCACCGCGCGCGGCGAGGTCCACGGTGTCCGCCGGTTCGTCCGCGATGACTGGCGGGTCGAGACCGTGACCAACACGGTGTTGACCTGCACCGCCGACAGCTTCCGCATCCAAGCCACGCTGGACGCCTTCGAGGGGGAATCCCGCCTCGTCGCGCGCAGTTGGGATCGGACCATCCCTCGCGACATGCTCTGACGACGCGCAGCGACGAGCCCGCCTGCGGCACGACTCCCCGTCGGTCGCTTGACGGTCCTCGGGGGGTGCGTCAGTCTCGAACGACGAGGCGAACGTCGCGTCGAAGGGTCGAAGATCGGGCCGGTCATGGCGGATGGCGACGCGTTGGTGCGTGCGGACGTGTCCGAGGCTGACGTCCAGGCGTACGTCGCCCGCCGCGAGGCGCTCCGAGCGGCCTTGCTCGATCTCGATCGACACCTCGACGAGCTCAGCACCGAGACCCGACCGGATGGCGAGCGGTTCCGTGTGGCCGTGGAGCAGTTCGTCGCGACGGTGCAGCATCACGTCGAGGATGCCGAAGCGCCCGACGGTCTGTTGGCGCAGATCCTCGACACGGCGGCCTGGTACGCATCCCGCGTCGAACGGCTCCGGAGCGAGCACGACGAGCTGCTCGCGGACGCCGGCGATCTGCTCGACCGTGCGGGGACCGCCGACGACGTACGGCCCCTGCTGGCCGTTGCGCGGCAGCTCTCGCGACGCGTGGCCGAGCACCGCCGGCGGGGGACGACGCTGCTGGTGGACGCCACGATGCTCGACCTCGCTGCCGGGGACTAGGACCGCGGTGACCCCCACCGGTCCCGGCTCGCCGTTCCCCTCGCGACGATGACGAGGACACCGATCGCGACCTCGCACGCGAACGGGTCGACGCGGCCTTCGAGCGCTTCGCGGCGCTGAGCCGGCCTCGACGCCGGGCCTGACCGTCACCGCATCGTGGCGGTCCGGACGTGGTCGAGGCGACCGCCCGGGACCGACCGCAGCGGCGGCCGGCACCAGCGTTCCGCGATCGTGCCGTCGAGCTGAAGCGCGGCCTTGAGCGTCGCGGGCATCGAGCTGCCGACCGCGTGGAGAGCCTCGGAGGTCCGCGACAACGTGGTTTGCGCGGCGCGGGCAGCGGCGTCGTCACCGGTGGCCACGGCGTCGTGCAGCGTGACGACCTGTCGCATCCGGACGTTGGCGATCGCGGTGATGGAGCCGTCTGCGCCGGCCGTCAGCGCGTCGCCGAGCGTGGGAGCGTGGCCGGTGAACACCGCGAACTCGCCGGTCGCCGATCGCGCAGCAGCGATGAACGCCGCGCGCCGTTCCGCGTCGGGGGAGGAGTCCTTCATCCCCACGATCCGTGGGTGGGAGGCCAGGTCGCGGACCGCGTCGGCCGTCAGTGGCGAACCGGTGTACTGGGGGATGTGGTAGGCGAGCGTCGGCACGCCCGCTCGTTCGGCGACGCCCACGTGGAGGTCCACGAGTTCCTCGACGCTCAGCGGGTAGGTGGTCGGTGGCAGGACCAGCACGAGGTCGGCGCCAGCCTCAGCCAGGCGAGCCACGTCAGCATCGAGCTCGGCGACGGTGGCCCCGCACGCACCGGCGATCAGGACCGGCGCCGTCCCGCTGGTGGGCGCGGGCGCATCGACGGCAGCACGGGCGACCCGCACGATCTGTTCGCGCTGAGCGGGTTCGAGGAGCGCGCCCTCACCGGTCGAGCCGGCCACGAGGATGCCGGAGGCGCCATCGCCGAGCGCCCGCCGGATCAGCGCCCCGACGTCGTCCGCGTGCACCTCTCCGTCGGCGGTGAGCGGCGTGACGAGCGCCGGTGCGGCACCGCTGAGGGCGACCATGCGAGCTCCGTGGGATCGAGTCTGCATCGAACGGCGAGTTGAGCCCGCGATCGCCGGTGGCATCACCGGGACCCGGGGTGCGACACCTCCCGACTCTAGGAACACCCCGGGAGGGACGCCTCGTAGGGTGGGCGTGCGGTTCGGAGCACGGTCCGCGACGACCGGTGACCTTGCCGGTACGGTGGAGGTCTTGTCCATCCGTCTTAGCGGGGACCTCTCGACAGTTGGCCCGACCCGGGTCGGCACCTCACACGTCGCCTCCTCTGAGCTCTCGCCAGAGGTGTCGCCATGTCCTCGTTCTCGCCTGACCGCGGTGCCACGTCCGGACCCACGGGCCAGCACCCGTCGCGCCCGACCGCGGTGGTCTACTGCGAAGCGAACTTCGGTCGCATCGACGGCAAGACCGCGAACGGTCTGGTCCGGCACAGCGAGAAGTACGCCATCCTGTCGGTGATCGACAGCGAGCAGGTCGGCCGTGATGCGGGTGCCGTCCTCGACGGGGTCGACAACGGGATCCCGATCCGCCGTGACCTCGCCGACGCACTGGCGCACGCGGGCGCCACGCCGGACTTCTTCATCTTCGGGCTCGCCCCGACCAGCGGGATGCTGTCGCCGGCCGAGCGTGGCGTGGTCCTCGACGCCATGAGCCTCGGGATGAACATCGTGAACGGGCTCCACGAGTTCCTGCAGGACGATGCGGAGTTCGTCGCTGCCAGCGCCCTGCACGGGGTGACGATGACCGACGTCCGCCGGCCGCGGGACAAGAAGCACCTGCGGACCTTCAGCGGCCGGATCCTCGACGTCACCTGCCCGCGGATCGCGGTCCTCGGTACCGATTGCGCCATCGGGAAACGCACCACCGCGACCGTGCTGGTCGGCGCCCTCGAGGAGCGCGGGCTCCGCGCCGTCCTCGTGGGGACGGGACAGACCGGCCTGATGCAGGGGGCGAAGCACGGTCTGGCGCTCGACGCCGTGCCGGCCCAGTTCGCGGCCGGTGAGATGGAAGCTGCCGTCGTCGACGCGTTCGAGGCCGAGCGCCCCGACGTGATCGTCATCGAGGGGCAGGGAGCGCTCAGCCACCCGGCCTACTCGAGCTCGGCGTTCATCCTCAAGGGCAGCCGCCCCCAGGCGGTCGTGCTCCAGCACGCTCCGGCCCGGACCCGACTGAGCGACTTCCCCGCCTTCCCCACGCCGTCACCAGCCAGTGAGATCCGCCTCATCGAGACGTTCTCGGACACCAAGGTCATCGGGCTCACGCTGAACCACGAGCACATGACCGACGCCGAACTGTCGGCGGCGATCGCCGGCTTCGAAGCGACCCTCGGCCTGCCGACGACGGATGCGCTCAGCCGCTCACCCGACCGGCTCGTCGAGATGGTCCTCGCCGCGTTCCCCAAGCTCGAGGTGAAGCGGTCCGTCAGCGCGTCGTGACCGCTCCTCGGCTCGAGATCGATGTGGGGGCGATCGCCCACAACGCACGGACACTGGTGGACCGGCTGGCCGGCCGAGGCATCTCGGTCACCGGCGTGACGAAGGCCGTGCTCGGCGACGCCGAGATCGTCCAGGCGCTGATCCGCTCTGGCGTCCGCACCCTCGGGGACTCACGGGTCGAGAACCTCGAAACGATGCGTACGGCCGGCATCGAGACGAGGATGGCGCTGATCCGCTCGCCGATGCTGAGCCAGGTGGACCGGGTCGTGCGTGCTGCCGATGTGAGCTTCAACACCGAGATGCGGATCATCGCCGCGCTGTCGTCGGCGGCCGGCCGTCGACGGACGACGCACGGGATCGTCCTCATGGTCGAACTCGGCGACCTCCGCGAGGGGATCATGCCGGCCGACCTCCTGACGGCCGCCGCTGACGTCCACCGCCTCCCGGACCTGAGGTTGGTCGGCATCGGCACCAACCTCGCGTGTCGGAGCGGCGTCGTTCCCGACGACGAGAAGATGGCCGAACTCTCCGCGCTCGCCCGAGCGGTCGAGGCGGCGCTCGGTGTGACGCTCGAGGTGGTGTCCGGTGGTAACTCCGCGAACCTCGGGTGGGCTCTCGGCCCCGGGACCGTGGGTCGGATCGACGACCTGCGGATCGGGGAGGCCATCCTGCTCGGACACGATCCGCTCGACCGACGGCCGATCGCGGGCCTGCGCACCGACGCGTTCACCATCGTTGCCGAGGTCATCGAGTCGAGGATCAAGCCGTCCCTGCCGTGGGGCCGGACCGCGCAGACAGCGTTCGGTGAGCCGGTCGCGGCGGTCGACATCGGGTCGCGCGCGCAGACGATCCTGGCGCTCGGCCAGCAGGACACCGATCCGCTCGGTCTGGAACCGCCGACGGGGACGACGATCCTCGGCGCCAGCAGCGATCACCTGATCGTGACGTCCGACTCGAGCGTCTCGGTCGGCGCTGAGTTGCGGTTCCGACCGAACTACAGCGCGCTGTTGCGCGCGATGACGTCGCCGACCGTGGCCAAGGTCTTCGTGCCCTCACCCGATCTCTCGACGGCTGGATCGCCGGCGGGGTAGTGATGCGCGTGACTCGGCCCCGCCCCGCGACGACGTGTCGGTAGGTTCGCGTCGGCTGCGAAACGACGGGATCCGATGACGAAGCTGGCAGGTGCTCACGCCGTCATCACCGGCGGGTCAGAAGGCATCGGTCTGGCCACCGCTCGCGCCTGCCTACGACGCGGCACCCGGGTCTCGGTCATCGCCCGCGGTCCGGACAAGCTGGCTGCCGTGGGTCGAGCGGAACCGGACATCGCGACCGCTAGCGGCGACGTCACCGATCCGGATGCACTGCAGCCGGCCATCGCGGCGGTCACCGAGGTCCACGGCGCCTGTGACGTGATCATCGCGTGCGCCGGCGGAGCCCGACCCGGCTACGTGGAGCAACTGGATGCCGACACCTTCCGGGAGCAGGTGGAGCTCAACTACCTCGGCGTGGTCCACACCGTGCAGGCGGTGCTGCCATCCATGCTGGAACGCGGTCGCGGCCACCTCGTCCTCGTGTCGTCGGTCGCCGGACTGTTCGGGGTCTTCGGCTACGGCGCCTACGCCCCGGCCAAGTACGCCGTCCGCGGGTTCGGACACACGCTCGACGCCGAGCTCCGGCACCGCGGCATCACGGTGTCGATCGTCTACCCGCCCGACACCCGCACGCCAGGGTTCGAGCAGGAGAACCGCACAAAGCCGCCGGAGACGGTGCGCGTGTCGGGGGCGATCGAACCGGTCGCCCCCGAGCAGGTGGCCGCCGCCATCGTCCGAGGTATCGAGCGCGACCGGTTGACCATCACCGCGGATCGGCAGTCAGCCGTCCTGGCTCGGCTGGCCGATCTCCACGGGCCGATCGTGCGGGCGACGATGCGGCGGATGCTCCGCCGGTGAGGTGCGTGGGGCGTCGGGTGTCTCGCCGCTCGTAGGTGACGCACGGGGCTCCATCGCGGACACTCCGCACCGACCCGTCCGCACGGCGTCGCCCGCTCGAAGCCCCTCGACGACCCGGAGGCGCGCCGTGAGCTCCACGACACCCGCAACGCCGAGCGCACGTGGGGTGACCGCGGAGCGGCTCACCAACCTGCGGCGCTGGAACCTGGCGCTGACGGTCCTGCACCTGGTGCAGGCCGCGGCCATCGTCGTGCTCGCGACCGACTTCGCGATCACGGTCACCTCGTCGTTCCCGGCCGGACCGCCGGGGTCCGACGTGCCGCCCCCTGAGGCGCTGTTCGACGTCCCGATCGGTGCGGCCATAGCCGCGTTCCTCGGGTTGGCCGCCCTCGACCACCTCCTGAACGCGACGTTGGGGCGAGGGCTCTACGAGCGTGATCTCCACCGGGGGATCAACCGGTTCCGTTGGGTCGAGTACTCGCTCAGCGCGACCCTGATGATCCTGCTGATCTGCCTCTACAGCGGCATCACCGGCGTGGCGGCACTGATCGCCATCGCCGGGGCCAACGGCGGGATGATCCTGTTCGGTTGGCTCCAGGAGGTCATGAACCCGCCCGGTCGCGAGTCCACGACGATGTTGCCCTTCTGGTTCGGGTCCCTGATCGGTGCCGCGCCGTGGGTGGCGCTGTCAGTGAACCTGATCGGGGCCGAGGAACTGCCCGGGTTCGTCATCGGGATCTTCGTATCCCTCTTCGTCTTCTTCATGAGCTTCGGGCTGAACCAGTGGCTGCAGTACCGCGGCATCGGCCCGTGGGGCGACTACGCCTACGGCGAGAAGGCCTACCTCGTGCTCAGCCTCGCAGCGAAGTCGGCCCTGGCGTGGCAGATCTTCGCCGGCTCGCTGGTCGGTTGAGGCGGTCTCCGTGGAGGTCTCCGCACGACAGCTGAACCGGGCGACGCTGGCTCGTCAGCTGCTCATCCGACGCGAACCCACCTCGGTGGTCGAGGCGGTGCGCCGCGTCGTGGCCCTCCAAGCCCAGGCGCCGGCGTCCCCGTACATCGCGCTCTGGCTGCACGACCGCCGCTTCGTCGCGACCGGGCTCTCCATCGGCGATGCCGACGCGCTCGTCCCGCACCTGGTCGCGTTCGCAGCCGAGCCACGCACGAAGGCCGAGGTCGAACAGATGCTGACCGAGCGGCTCGGTGCATCACCCGGTCCGGGTCTGTGGCGGGCGCTGCGGCTGATCGCGCCGCTCGTGCACGCGGCGACCGGAGGCCCGTGGACGTTCGGGTCGCGGCCGTCCTACGTCGCCGCGCCGAGCGTGGCGGCCAGCGACGAGCACGACCGGTGCGTGCGGCAGCTGTTGTGGCGCTACCTCGAGGGCTTCGGTCCGGCCACCGTGCAGGACATCACCCAGTTCACGATGCTGCGACGCCCAGAGATCGCTCCGGCCCTCGCGGCGATGGCGGACGACCTCGTCACCTTCGAGGCCCCCGGGGGTGCGGTCCTGTACGACGTCCCGGATGGGCCGCTGCCCGACGCGGACACGCCCAGGGGTGTGGCGTCCCGTCGAGGGCGGCATCGAGGTACGTGCCTTCGAGCGGTACTCGGACGACGTGTGGGACGGTCTGGTCAGCGAGGCCAGCGCCCTCGGCCGGTTGCTCGCCGATCGGGACCCGAAGGTGTACGCGCGCTACGCCCGGTGGTGGGCTGACCTGCCCGCAGGTGAGGGACGCATCCTGCCGGGCTGAGCCGGATCCGAGGCGCGGACGGCGCTGGAGGCGAGGACAGCAGCGAACGCATCTGTCGCTCGATGAGGTGGGTCGACCGCCGCGGAGCGAGCCGGTTGGCCAGGTTCATCAGACGCGAGTCGCGGCCGACGAAGGTGTGCAGCCGGTCGTCCTCGATCACGCCGACATCGGTCTCGAGCAGTTCTGGGTACAGCCCCTCGGTCAGGAGCCGGACCGCGGCCTCGCTGACGCCGGAGATCGTCTGCCCGGGGACCGGCAGGAACCCGCCCATGCTCGAGACGTTGGCGATGTGGGCGACGGGGCGGAGCATCAGGTGTGGGAGGAAGGCCCGGACGGTGTCGAGGGTGCCGTACAGGGCTAGCGACCTGCGGCTCGTCCCGGGTGTGACCTCCCTGGCCGCGGCCGAGTCAGATGTCCGCGGCTTCGACGGTCACCGGCGTCGCCGCCTCGACGGTGCGGCTGACCGTGCAGGTCCGCTCGTGCGAGGTGCGGACCGCCCGAGGCAGCAGCTGGCGGGCCTTGTCGCCGTCCGGACCCTCGGGGAAGGACACGTGGAAGGTCATCCGCACGTCACGCAGGATGTTGCCGGTGTCGTCGCGCACCGCCTCTGCGTCGACGACCACCTCGAACCGTTCGTGCGTGGCGTGACGACCGGTCACCACGTCGACGTCCATGGCTGAGCACCCGCCGATCGCGGCGAGCAGCAGCTCGACCGGTGAGAAGCCGTCGTCCGCCTTGCTCCCGAAGGTGAGCTCGGTGCCGCGTGCGTTCGTGGCGCGGTAGATGCCCTCATCGACACGCTCCAGCGTCACGCGGCGGTGGTCACCGTCTGCCATCGTCGTCCCTCGGTCCCGGCGGTCGGCGCCTCCGACCGGCGCAGACCGTAACGCTTCGTCAGGTGGACGGACCTGGCGGTGCCACCGGATGTGGCCACGCCGGTCGGGGCAACGGTTCGGCGGCTACGGCCCCCGGACGCTCAGGTGCGTCGCGGCGGATCACCACCGCTGCCCTCGTTGGCGCCACGCGGCCACGCTCAGGACCAGCACCAGGACGGCGAGCACGGCCAGGCGGGCCGTCGGCTGGCTGGCCAACGCCCCGGCCGTGTCCCCGCCGCCCGCCGCCACCTCGCTGAGTTGGTAGACGAGCAGCATCGTGAAGACCGTCAGGGCGGCCACGGTGGCCAGACGGTTCGCCCGCCACACGAGCGTGCCCACGGCGGCGGTGACGAGCCCCGCCACCACGAGCCCGCCTGCGATGCCGTCCGACAGTCGGATCTGGTCGGTCAGCAGGCTGACGAGCCCGAGGACGAGGTTCAGCACGCCCACGACGATCACGAGCACCGCCGCGATGCGCGTGGTCGGGTCAGCGGTCGTCACGAGGTGCTCCGGTCGTCGAGGCGGGGCACTTCTAGCGGTCCTGGCGGGCCGAGTGGCCCGCACGCGCGCCGTGTGCACCTAGTCCGTTGTGATGACATCCGACCTGCCTAGGTTCGGTCGTGTGATGGGTCGTCCCATCATCGCCCCTCGGGAGTGGGGTGTCGCGTCACCAACGGGAGAAGAGCATGGCTCGACCGATGCCACGTCCGATCAGCGTGGGGTTGATCCTCGCGCTGGCCCTCGCACTATCCGTGATCAGCCCCAAACCTGCGCTCGCGCACGATGCGTGCGCCAAGGCGCAGCCCGCTGCCACCGGGTTCCTCGCCAACGTCCTCGGTGCCGTCAACGTCTTCGCTTCGTTCCTCCCGACGGCGGGGACCGTCGAGGAGATCTCGTGCGACGACAAGTTCGACGAGGTCGACGTCAAGCTGACCCGCGAATGGCTCGATGAGCACGAGGACGAAGCTGGACCCACCGACCCGAGCTTCAACAACCGCAAGGCCAACCCGCGCAGCAACGCGCCGCGGACGTTCGCGCCCTGCGAGGACGGTCTGGCTGCGGGCTTCTTCCCGTGCGACGGGATCGACATGCTCAGCCACGTGTCGCACGAGGAGCTCGGGACGACCTTCGTGAACGACATCTGGGGATGGACCGACCCCAAGACGCGCAAGGACTACGCGCTGGTCGGATCCTCGAGCGGCACGGTCTTCGTCGACATCTCCGACGCGAAGCGGCCCGAGGTGCTCGGGATGCTGCCGACGGCGTCGACGTCGGGTGGATCCTCGTGGCGCGACATCAAGGTGTACGAGGACCACGCCTACGTGGTCTCCGAGCACAGCAACCACGGCGTGCAGGTCTTCGACCTGACCCGCCTCCGCGACTGGGACGGCACCTACACCACCTACGACGTCGACGCCCACTACACCGGGCACGGGTCGGCGCACAACATCAACATCAACGAGGACACCGGGTTCGCCTACTCCGTCGGAGCACGAGCGTTCTCGTCGCAGCCGCTCCCGAACACCGTGACCGTCGACGACGGCGCCGCTGCTGGTGAGTACCTCGCCAGCGGTGCCGCGTTCGGACCACCTCCGTCGGAGGTGGGGCTGGCCGGTGAGTTCGCGGTCGTGGACGACGGCTCCGCACGTCCGGCAGAGGGTTGCGGCGGCCTGGTCGGCTTCCCGGCTGGTTCGATCGCCATCGTCGACCGCGGCACGTGCCCGTTCTCGCAGAAGGCGGCGAACGCGCAGGCGGCCGGAGCGGTCGCGGTGGTCGTCGCCAACAACGCGGCGGGCACGATCACGATGGGCGGCTCGGATCCGAGCATCGTCATCCCGTCGGTCATGGTCAGCCAGGATGACGGCAACGCCATCAAGGAGGGTCTCCCCGCATCCGGCAGCGTCCGGGCCAACGACCCGCCGGCCGTCTGTGGGACCGGCCTGCACATGATCGACATCAACGACCCGAAGGACCCGACGTACGCCGGGTGCCTCGACGACAACGGTTACGTACACGACACCCAGTGCGTCGTCTACGAGGGTCCGGATGCCGAGTTCCGCGGTCGCGAGATCTGCATCAACTCCAACGGCCTGTCCTACAGCGCCGCCGAAGGCGTGAACTTCGTGTCGATCACGGACGTGACCGACAAGGAGAACCCCGAGACGCTCTCGGTCGTGGAGTACGGCGGATCGGGCTACTCGCACCAGGGGTGGCTGACCGAGGACCAGGCCTGGTTCCTGCACGGGGACGAGGGTGACGAACAGATCCACGGGGTCAACACGACCACGCGGGTCTGGGACGTCAGCGACCTGCGCAACCCGGTCGTGGACTCGGTGTTCACCAACGACACGACCTCGATCGACCACAACCTGTACACGAAGGATGGCCTCGCCTACGCCTCGAACTACACCACGGGTCTGCGCGTCTACGACGTGAACGACCCGGGGAGCGGTCTCGAGGAGGTGGCGTACTTCGACGTCTACCCGGAGAACGACAACGCGACGTTCGAGGGTGGGACCTGGAGTAACTACCCGTACTTCCGGCAGAAGGGCGTCGTCGCGGTCAGCAGCATCGACCGGGGGCTGTTCATCCTCGAACCGAGCACCGACTAGCCCACGCGGCACCGGCGCTGGGGGCGACACCGATCTGGTGTCGCCCCCTCGTCGGTCCGGACCGACACGCTCGCGCTGGAGGCCGCGCGATCGTCGTCACCACGCCGATCGGTGCCGCGGAGGCCCGATCCGTAGCGTGCTCGGGTTGACGTGGACCTCGCGCGCCACCGAGTCTGTCGCTCCGCGACCCGGAGCCTTCCTTGCCTATCGTCCCCGAAGTTGCCACGGCAGCGGCGCCCGAGCGCACCACCTCGGCTGACGGCGTCGCGACACCCCACGTGGCGGCGCCTGGCCGTTACGACCTGCGGGTGCGCTACCACGAGCTGGACCCGAACGGACACGTCAACCACGGTGTCTACGCCAACTACCTCGAGACCGCCCGCATCGACCTCATGGAGTCCATCGGCTTCGGACCGCAGGTCCTGACCGAGCGCGGCGTGCACCTGGTCGTGGTCGAGTTGCGGATCCGGTTCCGTCGCCCGGCGCTCGCCGGAGACCGACTCACCATCGACACCCGCGTCGCCGAACTCCGACCCGCCTCCTCGTGGTGGCACCAGTCGATCCGTCGGGGCGACGAGCTGCTGACGGAGGCCGAGGTGCGCTCGAGCGCCGGCGATGCCAGCGGGCGTCCGTGCCGTCCGCCTGAGGACCTGCTCGCGGCGCTGCGATCGCTGATGTGAGACGTGCTGCGGGGGGGTGATCCCGCAGCGTCGTCCTCACCGCAGGGGCACGGCCGAGGCGGGGATCGGGGCGGGGAGCGCCGAGGTGCCCATCAGCTGTTCGTCGACGGTCCGAGCGCACGCCCGGCCTTCGGCGATGGCCCAGACGATGAGGCTCTGCCCGCGGCCCATGTCACCGCAGACGTAGACGTCGTCGACGTCGGTCGCGTACCGGTCGTCGCGGGCGACGTTCCCACGCTCGGTCAGCGACACGCCGAGCTGGTCGAGCAGGCCCTCCTGCTCCGGTCCGATGAACCCCATGGCGAGGAGCACGAGGTCGGTCTCGAGCTCGAAGTCGCTGTCCTCGATGCGCTGGAAGCGGCCCTCGATGAACTCGACCTCGTGGGCCTTCAGCGCCCGGACCCGGCCGTGCTCGTCGCTGAGGAACTCCTCGGTGTTGACGCTGTAGACCCGTTCGCCGCCCTCCTCGTGGGCGGATGAGATCTTGAACGTCATCGGGAACGTGGGCCAGGGGTTCGCGGCGGGTCGCTCGTCCGGCGGACGGGGCATGATCTCGAACTGGTGCACCGACGCCGCACCCTGCCGGTGGGCGGTGCCGAGGCAGTCCGCACCGGTGTCACCGCCACCGATGATCACCACCTTGCGTCCCTGCGCGGAGATCGGGACCTCGTCGACGGCCATGTCGCCCTGCTGGGCCTTGTTCGCCCACGGCAGGAACTCCATCGCCTGGTGGATGCCGTCGAGGTCGCGGCCCTCGATGGGCAGATCGCGTGCCGTCGTCGAACCACCGGCGAGGACGACCGCGTCGAACTGTTCGCGCAGTTCGTCGGCGGAGATGTCGACGCCGACGTTCACGCCCGTGCGGAACTCGGTCCCCTCGGCCTCCATCTGGGCCAGCCGCCGGTCGATGTGCCGCTTCTCCATCTTGAACTCCGGGATGCCGTAACGCAGCAGCCCGCCGATCCGGTCGGCGCGTTCGAACACGACCACGTCGTGGCCCGCCCGCGTGAGCTGCTGGGCGGCGGCCAGTCCCGCGGGACCCGAGCCGACGACCGCGACCCGCTTGTCGGTCTTGACCGACGGCGGCCGTGGGACGACCCAGCCCTCGTCCCACGCCCGGTCGATGATGGTCACCTCGACCTGCTTGATGGTGACCGGGTCCTCGTTGATGCCGAGGACGCACGCGCCCTCGCACGGAGCGGGGCAGAGCCGGCCGGTGAACTCGGGGAAGTTGTTGGTCGCGTGCAGACGGTCGATCGCCTGCTTCCAGTGGTCGCGGTAGACCAGGTCGTTCCAGTCGGGGATGAGGTTGCCGAGCGGGCACCCGTCGTTGCAGAACGGGATGCCGCAGTCCATGCACCGGCTGGCCTGCGTCTGCAGCTTGTCCTGCGCGAACGGCAGGTAGACCTCGCGCCAGTCCGCGACACGGTCGGGGACCGGCCGCGTGGACGGCAGCTCCCGATCGTGCTTCAGGAAGCCCCGAACGTCACCCATGGTCTGCTCCACCTCGTCGTAATCGGCCCGCATCGGAGCCCTCCGTGCCCCCGGCGTCGCCGGGACGGTCACCGTGTCAGCCGCGTGCGGAGGCCATGACCGCCTCGTCGACGTCTTGACCCTCGATCTCGGCCAGCCGGCTCGCTTCCAGCACCCGCTTGTAGTCGCGCGGCATGACCTTCTTGAACCGGCGGACCTGGCGGTGCCAGTTCACGAGCAGCCGTTCCGCCACGACCGAGCCGGTCGCCTCGTGGTGGGTACGGACCTGGTCGCGCAACCACGACTTGTCCGGCTCGTCGAGCGGATCGAGATCGACCATCTCGGGGTTCAGCCGCCCGCGGAAGCGGCCGACGGGGTCGTAGACGTAGGCGATGCCGCCCGACATCCCGGCACCGAAGTTCCGCCCGGTCTCGCCGAGCACGACCGCCCGACCCCCGGTCATGTACTCGCAGCCGTGGTCGCCCACGCCCTCGACGACCGCGGTCGCGCCGGAGTTGCGCACGCAGAACCGTTCACCGACCACGCCGCGGACGTAGGCGTTGCCACCGGTCGCGCCGTAGAGCATGACGTTGCCTGCCACGATCGATTCCTCCGCAACGAAGTCGGCGTGGACCTGTTCGGGGGGTCGGATCACCAGGGTCCCGCCGGACAGCCCCTTGCCGACGAAGTCGTTGGCGTCGCCGAACAGGCGCAGCGTGATGCCCCGGGGAACGAACGCGCCGAAGCTCTGCCCGGCGGAACCGCGGAAGGTGATGTCGATCGTCCCGTCCGGGAGGCCGAGGCCGCCGTAGCGCTTGGTGAGTTCGTGGCCGAGCATCGTGCCGACCGTGCGGTTCTGGTTCGCGATCGGCAGCTCGATACGGACCGGTTCCTCACGTTCGAGGGCCGGCTCGGAGAGCTCGATGAGCTGGTTGTCGAGCGCCTTGTCGAGCCCGTGGTCCTGGGTCTTGGTCGCGTGCAGGTCCTGCTCCCACGGCGAGGTGGGCACGTGCAGGATGGGGGAGAGGTCGAGCCCTTTGGCCTTCCAGTGGCCGACCGCATCGGCGACGTCGAGCGCGTCGACCGCGCCGATGGCTTCGTCGAGGGTCCGGAAACCGAGCTCGGCCAGCAGCTCGCGGACCTCCTCGGCGATGTACTCGAAGAAGGTGACGACGAACTCGGGCTTGCCGTCGAACTTCGCCCGCAGTTCGGGGTTCTGCGTGGCGACGCCCACCGGGCAGGTGTCGAGGTGGCAGACGCGCATCATGATGCAGCCCGACACCACCAGCGGCGCGGTCGCGAACCCGAACTCCTCGGCACCGAGGAGCGCCGCGATCACCACGTCGCGACCGGTCTTCAGCTGACCATCGACCTGGACCACGATGCGGTCACGCAGGCCGTTCATCAGCAGGGTCTGCTGGGTCTCGGCCAGGCCGAGCTCCCACGGACCGCCCGCGTGCTTGAGCGAGTTGAGCGGCGAGGCGCCGGTCCCACCGTCGTGACCGGAGATCAGCACCACGTCGGCCTTGGCCTTGGACACCCCGGCCGCGACCGTCCCCACACCCACCTCAGCGACGAGCTTGACGTGCACCCGTGCCGACGGGTTGGCGTTCTTGAGGTCGTGGATCAGCTGCTTGAGATCCTCGATGGAGTAGATGTCGTGGTGCGGCGGCGGGCTGATCAGGCCGACACCCGGCGTCGAGTACCGCGTCTTGGCGATCCACGGCCAGACCTTCTGACCCGGGAGCTGGCCGCCCTCGCCGGGCTTGGCGCCCTGGGCCATCTTGATCTGGATGTCGTCGGCGTTGGTCAGGTACTCGGAGGTCACCCCGAAGCGGCCCGAGGCGACCTGCTTGACCGCCGAGCGGCGCAGGTCGCCGTTCTCGTCCGGTGTGAAACGGTCCGGGTCCTCGCCGCCCTCGCCGGTGTTCGACTTGGCGCCGAGGCGGTTCATCGCCACGGCCAGCGTCTCGTGCGCCTCGGCGGAGATCGAGCCGTAGCTCATGGCCCCGGTGGAGAAGCGCTTGACGATCTCGGCCACCGGCTCGACCTCGTCGAGCGGCACCGGGGGACGGGCACCGTCCTTGAACCGGAGCAGCCCACGGAGGGTCATCAGCCGCTCGGACTGCTCGTCGACGGTCCCGGTGTACTCCTTGAAGACCTCGTAGCGCTTCGACCGCGTGGCGTGCTGCAGCTTGAACACCGTCGTCGGGTTGAACAGATGCAGCTCACCCTCGCGCCGCCACTGGTACTCGCCGCCGAACTCGAGGTCGCGGTGGGCAACCTCCTCGGGGTTGTCGAGGTGGGCGAACCGGTGGCGGAGCGCCACCTCCTCGGCGATCTGGTCGAGACCGATGCCGCCGAGCTTGGTCGAGGTGCCGACGAAGTAGCGGTCGACGAGGTCCTGCGACAGACCGATGGCCTCGAAGACCTGCGCACCGGTGTACGAGGCGACCGTCGAGATGCCCATCTTGGACATGATCTTCAGCACGCCCTTGGCGCAACCCTCGATGTAGTTCTGCACCGCTTCCTCGTGGCTGACGCCCGAGAGGATCCCCTCGCCGATCAGGTCGTCGATGGTCTCGAACGCGAGGTAGGGGTTGATCGCCGTGGCGCCGTACCCGATGAGCAGGGCCATGTGGTGCACCTCACGGGCGTCGCCAGCTTCGACGACCAGTCCGACCTTCGTGCGGGTCCTCTCGCGGATGAGGTGGTGGTGGACGGCTGCCGTGAGCAGCAGCGACGGGATCGGTGCCAGCTCGGCGTTCGAGTAGCGGTCCGAGAGCACGATGATGCGGGCACCCTCGGCGATGGCCGCGCTCACCTTCGCGCACACCCCGTCGAGAGCGCGGTGCATCCCCTCGCCACCCTCGGCCACGGGGTAGAGCCCGTCGATCGCGAACGGCTCGAAACCGGGGTTGTCGCCGTCCTCGTTGATGTAGAGGACCTTGGCGAGGTCCTCGTTCGACAGCACCGGTCTCGGCAGCACGATCTGCTTGCACGACTCGGGGCCCGGTTCGAGCAGGTTGGCCTCCGGACCGATGGTGCCGGCCATGGAGGTGACCAGCTCCTCGCGGATCGCATCGAGCGGCGGGTTGGTGACCTGCGCGAACAGCTGGCTGAAGTAGTCGAACAGGAGCCGCGACCGCTGTGACAGGACCGCGATGGGTGTGTCGGTCCCCATCGACCCGATGGGCTCGTACCCGATCCGCGCCGTCGGGGCGAGGATGATCTTGAGCTCCTCGGTGGTGTAGCCGAAGGTCCGCTGACGCTTGATGATCGAGGCGTGCTGCGGTGTGAGCAGGTCGCGCTCGGGGAGGTCGTCGAGGCGCAGGAGGCCGTCAGCGAGCCACTGCCCGTACGGCTCGGCGCTGGCGAGCTCGGTCTTCAGCTCCTCGTCGTCGACGATGCGCCCCTGCGCGGTGTCGACCAGGAACATGCGCCCCGGCTGTAGCCGTCCCTTGGTGACGACGGTCGCCGGGTCGATGTCGAGGACACCGACCTCGGAGGCCATCACGACCAGGCCGTCCTCGGTGACCCAGTACCGCGATGGGCGTAGACCGTTGCGGTCGAGCACCGCGCCGATCACCGTGCCGTCGGTGAAGGCGATGGAGGCCGGGCCGTCCCACGGCTCCATGACGGCCGAGTGGAAGCCGTAGAAGTCGCGCCGCAGGTCCGACATCGACTCGTGGTTCTCCCACGCCTCGGGGATCATCATCAGCACGGCGTGGGGGAGGCTGCGGCCGCCGAGGTGGAGCAGTTCGAGGCACTCGTCGAAGCTCGCGGTGTCCGAGGCGCCAGGGGTCATGATCGGCAGGGCGCGCTCGAGCGAGTCGCCGAACAGCGGGGTGGCCAACGCACCCTCGCGGGCCCGCATCCAGTTGCGGTTGCCCATCACGGTGTTGATCTCGCCGTTGTGGGCGATGACCCGGTAGGGGTGGGCGAGAGGCCACGACGGGAAGGTGTTGGTCGAGAACCGCGAGTGGACGAGCGCGAGCGCGCTGTCGAGCCGGTCGTCGCCGAGGTCGAGGAAGAAGTCGCCGAGCTGGATGCTGGTGAGCATGCCCTTGTAGACCAGCGTCCGGCCCGACAGCGACGGGAAGTAGACCGGCTGGTCGTCGCGATCGACGGCTCGCTCGGGAATGCGGTCGGTGACCTGTGGTGCGCCGATGCCGACCTCGTGCTCGATGCGCTTGCGCACGACGTACGCGCGCCGTTCGAGGTCGAGGCCCGACAGCGGGGCATCGCCCTCCCGAGCGGCGATGAACAGCTGGCGGAAGGTGGGTTCGACGTCGCGTGCCATCGACCCGATCGCGGAGTCATCGATGGGGACCTCACGCCACCCGACGACGCGCAGCCCCTCGTCAGCGACGATCGCGTCGACGGACTTGGCGGCGTCGTCGGCCGCGGTGGGGTCCTGCGGGAGGAACGCCGTGCCGACGGCGTAGGTCCCGGCCTCGGGGAGCGGGAAGTCGCACACCTCGCGGAAGAGGGCGTCGGGGACCTGGATGAGGATGCCGGCACCATCGCCGACGTTGTCTTCCGCGCCCGTCGCACCTCGGTGATCGAGGTTGCGCAGAGCGGCCAGTCCACGTTGGACCATCTCGTGGCTACGGCGTCCGTGGACGTCGACGACGAAGGCGACGCCGCACGCGTCGTGCTCGAACGCCGGGTCGTAGAGGCCCTGAGCGGACGGCAGCGCTGCGGATAGGGACGAGAACGTACGCACGGCACCCCCAACGGATCGACGGAGAACGGACCGTGGCGGGGCGCCAGTGACCCACCAACTGGCTCGGAGCGTAGCGGACCGCGGTCACCGTCCCCAAGGCAAGCCGAGGGGCGCGGGCGAGGCCCAGGTCGGGTCGGTGGCTGCCAGCGCCGGTCCGGCCCGAGGTCACCACCGCAAGGGAGGGGTCGTGCGTGCCCGTCGAACGTGAGGGGTGCCTACCCTGCCCCGCGACGCCCAGACGGTTCAGACCCGAGCCTGGAAGCGACCCCCGTATGGCTGGTTCGACCGCACGCGATGAGTTCGAGCAGGTGGCCGTGGAGGCCGCCCACGAGGTGATGGGGCCACTCAGCGCGGTGGACGCCGCCCTCGGTCTGCTCGGGACGGCGATCGACCCTGCGGACGAGGTCGGCACCGCTGCGGTCGGACTCGCCCGGCGCCAACTCCGGCTGGCGCGGCTCCAGGTCGCCCGGCTCGGTCGGTTGCGTGCGGAACTCGAGGAACCCGCCCGGGAGCGGGTCGATCTGGTGGAGCTGGCGCGCGAGCTCGTCGGGGATCTCGAGGCCACGGTGCTCGTCGAACACGAGACGACCGTGACGGCGTCCGGGCCCGTGCCCGCCGAGGTCGACGCCGACCAGATCCGCGGTCTGCTGCTCAACCTGCTCTCGAACGCGGCCAAGTACAGCCCCGCGGGACGGACCGTGGTCGTCCAGGTGGACGACCACGGCGACCGGGTCGAGCTGCGCGTGCGCGACCAGGGACACGGGGTGGTCCCCGAGGATGTGGACCGCATCTTCGAGCGCTACGAGCGGGGCGGTGACCGCCCCGAGGTCAGCGGCCTCGGCCTCGGTCTGCCGCTCGCCCGCGACACCGCTCGAGCTCACGGCGGCGGCCTCGAGCTCGAGCCGGCCCGGGACGACGGGGGCAGCACCTTCCTGCTGACCCTGCCGCGTGCGGACTAGCGATCCCGCCCCAGCCGATCGGGCCCGTCGCTGACGAGCGGGACGAACCGGACGGCGGTGAGCCGCTCGACCACCACCAGCTGCCCGTCCCGGTACTCGTACACGACCACCACCTGCTGACCGCGCGGCCCGATCGGCGCGACCAGGCGACCGCCCGGAGCGAGCTGCTCGGCCAGCGCCGGCGGGACCGCCGGGGCTGCGGCCGCCACGGTGATGGCGTCGAAGGGCGCGTACTCCGGCGCTCCGAGCGTCCCGTCGCCCACGAGGACGGTGACGTGGGCGAGGCCGACCGCGACGAGGTTCCCGCGGGCGCGGTCGGCGAGCAACGCGTGGCGCTCGACGGTGACGACCTCCGCCACCAGGTGGGCGAGGAGCGCCGCCTGGTACCCGAAGCCGGTGCCGACCTCGAGGACGCGTTCCGTCCCGGTCAGCCGCAGGGCCTGGAGCATCGTGGCGATCAGCGACGGTTGGGACGTCGTCTGGTTCGAACCGATCCGCAGCGGCCGGTCGAGGTCGGCCTCGGACCGGGCGGCGGGCGGCACGAACCGCTCCCGAGGTACCGCAGCCATCGCCGCGAGCACCCGCTCGTCGGTGACACCGACGCGACGGGCGGCAGCGACCTGCGGACGTTCGGAGCGGCCAGCGGACATGTCCGGAGTGTCGCGGTGGCGGCCGCCGGCGACCACCGCCGACCGCCGGGTCAGCGAGCGAGGGCCCGGTCGAGATCGTCCTGCAGGTCCGCGGGATCCTCGAGACCGACCGAGATGCGGATCACGCCGTCGCTGACGCCCATCTCGGCACGGACCTCGGGACCGATCCGGTGGTGGGTCGTCGTGGCCGGGTGGGTCACGAGGCTCTTGCTGTCCCCGAGGTTGTTGGAGATGTCGATGAGCGACAGCGCATCGATCACCTCGAAGGCGCGCTCGGTCCCGCCGGGGACCCAGAACGTCACGACCGAACCTCCGCCGGTCATCTGCGCCCGCGCGAGATCGTGCTGCGGGTGCGAGGGGAGCATCGGGTAGCGCACGGCTTCGACCTCACGGTGCTGCTCGAGCCAGGTCGCGAGGGTGAGCGCCGATGCGGTCTGGCGCTCGACCCGTAGGCGCAACGTCTCGAGGCTCTTGAGCACGACCCAGGCGTTGAACGGGCTCATCGTCGGGCCCGTGTGTCGCATCAGGGGGCGCAGCTCCTCCTGGACGAAGGCAGCCGGTCCGAGGATCGCGCCCCCGAGCGTCCGGCCCTGCCCGTCGAGGTGCTTGGTCGTCGAGTAGACGACCACGTCCGCGCCGAGCTCAAGCGGTCGCTGCAGCACGGGCGTCGCGAAGACGTTGTCGACGATGACCCGTGCCCCCGTCGCGTGGGCGAGCTCGCACACGGCCGGGATGTCCACCAGCTCCTGCATCGGGTTCGACGGGGTCTCGAAGAACACCGCCTGCGCCGGGGTCGACAGCGCCCGCTCCCAGGCGTCGAGGTCGGTGCCGTCCACGAACTCGGTGTGGATGTCCCACCGCGGCAGGATCTGGTCGAGGACCTGGAAGCAGGACCCGAACAGCCCACGTGCTGCCACGACCCGGTCACCGGCGCGGAGGGTCGCGGCCAACGCGTTGAAGACCGCGGACATCCCGCTCGCCGTGGCCCACGCCGCTTCGGCGCCCTCGAGCCCGCGGAGGCGCTCCTCGAACATGGCCACGGTCGGGTTGCCGAGCCGGCTGTAGACGAACCGGTCCGTCTCGCCAGCGAAGGCCGCAGCGGCCTCGGCCGCGGAGCTGTAGACGAACCCCGACGTCAAGAACAGCGCCTCGGAGGTCTCCGCGAAGTGGCTGCGCTCGGTACCGCCGCGCACCGCCTGCGTGTCCGGACGCCAGCTGGCTGCCCCAGGATCGGGATCGGTCACGAGAGCTCCAGTGCGCGCGGTCGACGCCCGCAGCGTAGGTCGCCGCGCGGCCGAGGCCGAGCCACGAGCACGTCGTCGAGGAGCGTCGCCGCTCGATCGTCGACGAGACCGGAGACGATGATCCGCTCGACCCCGCCACGGGCCGGTCCTCCAGGGTCGACGACGGCGGTCCACGGTAGGGTCGCCCGGGTGCGCACCGCTCTGTGTGCATCTGTCACGGGCCTGGTCGACGAGGTGCACGTGGAAGCGCAGCGGAGGGTCCCCGACTCCTCCCGGACCGACGCTGCCAGCATCAGCCAGCTGCTCATCGACAGCGTCACCGACTACGCGATCTTCGTCCTCGACCCCCAGGGTCACGTCCGGACCTGGAACCTGGGCGCCGAGCGGTTGAAGGGCTACCTGCCGACGGAGATCATCGGGCAGCACTTCTCACGGTTCTACACCGACGAGTCCAAGGCGGCCGGCCTGCCCGACGAGTTGCTCGACCGCGCTCGCACCGAGGGCGCCGTCCAGCACAGCGGGTGGCGGGTGCGCCGCGACGGGACCACCTTCTGGGGCGATGTGACCATCACCGCGCTCCGTGACGACGACGGTCACCTCGTCGGATTCGCGAAGGTCACCCGCGACCGCACCGAGATGCACGCACACGAGGAGGCGCTCGCTCGTTCGCTGGAACGCGAACGCGACGCGGCGGCCGAACTCGCGGAGCTCGACCGCACGCGCAGCCGCTTCCTCGCCGCCGTGGTGCACGACCTGTCGACGCCCATCACCGTGGTCCGAAGCTGCCTCCAGCTGCTCACCCACATCACGGCGGAGAACGCCGACCCGGACCTCGACGAGGTGCTCGGCAACGCCCGCCGCAACGCCGCCGACCTCGAACAGCTGCGTGGCCAGCTGCAGGAGTTCGCTCGGCTCGAGGGTGGCTCGGTGTCGCTGAGCCTCGAACCGGTCACGCTCGCCGAGGTCGCTGGTCAGGTGGCTGCGGACGCCGACGCCGTCGGAGTCGGGCTGGTCGAGGTGACGATCGAGCCCGACCTGTGCGTCGAAGCGGATCGGCTCGCGCTCCACCGGATCCTCACCAACCTCGTCAACAACGCGATCCGTCACGGTGCTCAGGGGCGCCCGGTCCGGATCCTCAGCGCGCCGGCGGCGCGGACGGACCAGGTCGCCGTCGGCGTGCAGGACGAGGGCCCAGGTATCGCCCCCGCGGCACAGCGGCGCGTCTTCGACGAGTTCTGGAGCGGTCGCGGAGGGTCGCGACCGGGTGACGGTCTCGGGCTCGGCCTGAACATCGTCCAGGGCTACGTGCACGAGCACGGGGGACAGGTCTGGATCGACAGCGACGAGGGCGAGGGCGCGACCTTCTGGTTCACGCTCGAGCGCGCCTAGGCGGTCGTGATGGCGAGCAAGTCCGACGGTGTGGTGCTCGACCTCGCGGGGCGCGAGGTGATGGTGTCGAGCCCGGACAAGGTCTTCTTCGCCGAACGGGGCGAGACCAAGCTCGATCTCATCGGCTACTACGAGGCGATCGCGGAGCCGATCCTGGCGGCGATGGGCGACCGGCCGCTGCTGCTCGAGCGGTACCCGAGCGGGGCGGAGGGATCGTCGTTCTTCCAGAAGCGCGTGCCGAAGAACGCGCCCCCGTGGTTGACCACCGCGGAGGTCAGCACCGTCAACGGCACCACCTCCGACGCGCTCGTCGCCGCTGACGTCGCCCACCTCGCCTGGGCGGTGAACCTCGGCTGCCTCGGCTTCCACGTCTGGCCGCAGCGGGCAGCCGACCCCGACCACGCCGACGAGCTGCGCATCGACCTCGACCCGCAGCCCGGCACCGACTTCGACACGGCGCGGCAGGCGGCGGCGGAGCTCCGCGATCTGCTCGCCGAGGTCGGGATGACCGGGTACCCGAAGACCACCGGCAAGCGCGGTATCCACGTCTACCTGCGGCTCGAACCGAGGTGGGACAGCTAC
>NZ_JBBEBZ010000102.1:0-24392 GCF_040882075.1 Nitriliruptor sp. | reverse complement strand
ATCCAGGCCGCCGACTTCGACGTCAAGAAGGCCGAGACGGGCATCATCTACATCGACGAGGTCGACAAGATCGCCCGCAAGTCCGACAACCCGTCGATCACCCGGGACGTGTCGGGCGAAGGCGTCCAGCAGGCTTTGCTGAAGATCCTCGAGGGCACGGTCGCCTCGGTGCCGCCGCAGGGGGGCCGCAAGCACCCCCACCAGGAGTTCATCCAGATCGACACGGGCAACATCCTGTTCATCTGCGGTGGGGCGTTCGCCGGGCTCGAGAAGGTCATCGAGCAGCGGCAGGGTCGTCGCGGTGTCGGCTTCGGTGCCGAGGTGGCCGCCTCCCGGGACAAGGACCTCGCCGAGCTGCTCGCCGATGTCCTGCCCGAGGACCTGATCAAGTTCGGGCTCATCCCGGAGTTCATCGGCCGTCTGCCGATCGTCAGCTCGGTCGAGCCGCTCGACCGCGAGGCGCTGGTCGATATCCTCACCGGCCCGAAGAACGCTCTGACCCGGCAGTACATGCGGTTCTTCGAGTTCGATGGTGTCGAGCTCGAGTTCGAGCCCGACGCGCTCGAGGCGATCGCCGACCTCGCCATCCTGCGTCAGACCGGTGCCCGCGGGCTCCGCGCCATCCTCGAGGAGGTGCTGCTCAACACGATGTACGAGCTGCCCTCGCGCGAGGATGTCGCCACGTGCGTCATCACGGTCGAGACCGTGCGCGAGAAGGTCAACCCGACGCTCGTGCCGCACGGCACGCGCCGTGATCTGGACGAGCCGCAGGAACGGTCGGCCTGACCACGCTCGGGCCGGACGACGTCGCCGCGGCCGCCGATCGCATCGCCGGTCGCGTCCGACGCACGCCCCTGCTCGGCATCGAGGACGGGGCGTTCGGCGTGTCTGGCCGGCTCGCGCTGAAGCTCGATCTCCTGCAGCCCACCGGGTCCTTCAAGGTGCGGGGCGCCACCAACCTCCTCGCGGGGAGCCGCGTCCCCGACGCCGGCGTCGTGGCAGCCTCGGGCGGCAACTTCGGCCTGGCGGTGGCGTGGGCCGCCCGCGCCCTCGGCCACCGGGCGACGATCGTGGTGCCCGACAGTTCGCCCGCCTCGAAGCGTGACCCGCTCCGCGCGCTCGGCGCCGACCTCGAGGTGGTCCCGGGCGTCTACGCCGATGCCCTCGCCCGGGCCGACGCCCTCGTGGCGGACCGCGGGGCGCTACGTGCCCACGCGTACGACGACCCGCTGGTGGTCGCCGGGCAGGGCACGGCCGCGGCCGAGGTGCTCGCCGACCTGCCGGAGGTCGACACGGTGGTCGTCGCCGTCGGGGGAGGGGGGCTGCTCGCCGGGACCTGCGCCGCGCTGCCCGCTCACGTGCGGGTCATCGCCGTCGAGACCGACGGGTGCCCCACGCTGCACGCCGCGGTCGACGCCGGTGAGCCGGTCGACGTCGAGGTGGGCGGCCTGGCGGTGTCCGCGCTCGGAGCCCGGCGCATCGGCGACCACGCCTGGGCGGTCCGCGACCGCATCACCGCCGCGCTCACCGTCCCCGACGATGCCGTCGCCGATGCGCAGGCGCGCCTGTGGGACACCTGCCGGCTCCGCGCTGAACCAGCCGGCGCGACCGCGTTGGCAGCGCTCACGTCCGGGGCCTACCGCCCGGAGGACGGCGAGCGCGTCGCCATCTGGGTCTGCGGCGCGAACTGAGCAGGTGCGAGGACCCCCCAGGTGCGGGTGGGGGCGGTCCCGCCTGTCCCGTTCCGATCACGTGGTGGACGATGCTGTGTGGCCGCGAGCGACGAGGAGCCAGCCGTGAGCGTCGGGATCGAAGGACCGCTCGATGATCGCATCGCCGAGTGGCAGCGTGCGGGGCTGCTGACGGCCGACCAGGCGGCTGCCATCGCCGCTCACGAACGCGCGCGTCCCGGCGTCGACCCGCCACCGGATCCGGACCGACGTGGCCGCCGCGATCGGACGACGGCAGCCGAGGCGATCGGGTACGTCGGTGCCGCGCTCGTGCTCGGGGCCGTGGGGCTCTTCCTCGGCGAGCTGTGGGAGGAGCTCACCACCTGGGGGCAGCTGGCCCTGGCCGCGCTGGTCACCGTGCTGATGGCCGGCGCGAGTTGGCCGCTCCGGCGCTCGACCGCTCCGGCGATGCAGCGGCTGGTGTCGGTCCTGCACCTCGGCGTCGTCACCGGCACCGCGTGGTGTGCCTTCATCGTGGCCGAGGGGCCGCTCGGCTGGCGGGAGGAGGACCTGGCGCTCACGGTCGGGGTCGTGGCCGCCCTCACCGCCCTCCCGCTCTACCTCACGCGCCGCCGAGCGTTGCCCCAGCTGGTCCTCCTGGTCGCGCTCCTGACCCTGCTCGGCGCGATCGTCGCCCGACCGGACCTCGGTTCGGAGCCGTTCTGGTACGCGCTGCCGTTCGCCGCGCTCGGCGCGGTGTGGCTGCTCCTCGGCGAGGGCGGCTACCTGCCGCCGCGCCCGGTGGCCGTCACCTCGGGTGCGGTGCTGGCCCTCGTCGCCCTCCAGTGCGCCGCGTTCGGTGACCTGCGGGTCCTCGCGCTCGTGCTGGCCATCGCGGCCGCCGCGGCGCTGGTCGTGGCCGCCGTCGCCGGTGGCGGGTTGCACCACCTCGCCGTGGGCGCCGTCGGGTTGTTCGTGCTGGTCCCGCAGCTGGTCTTCGAGCTGTTCGGTGACGCGATCGGAGCGCCCGCCACCTTGCTGCTCGTCGGGATGCTCCTGGTGCTCCTGGCGGTCGGGCTCGGTCGTGCGAGACGTGAGGTCGTCACCCAGGGAGGTGCCTCGTGAGCACCCCGACGAGGTCCGAGGCGACGCAGCCGGTCGCGCTCGTGGCAGCCGCGGTGGTGGCCATCCTCGTCGTCGTCGCGGTGGTGCTCTTCGGCGTCGTGCGTCCGCCGCAGCTCGCACCCCTCGACGGCCTGAGCTTCACCGGCACGGTGGCCTACCTCGACTGGACCGATGAGGCGTGCGTGATCGTGGTGCGACCCGACGGTGATCGGGACGAGGCGTGGTGCGGCGACGACGGGGGTGAGCTGGTCGGGTGGACGGACGCCGGACTGCAGCTCCGCCGGTGGGCAGCCACCGACCGCGAACTGTTGACCATCGACCCGGACTCGGGGGAGGTGGTCCACCGCAGCGATGCCGATGGGGCCGACTTCCTCGATCCGCACCGTGGCCACGACCTGGCCGAGGTGCGCGACGGTGGGCAGCTCGAGGTCCGGGTGGATGGCCAGGTCCTGTGGACCACGGATGCCGACGAGCGGTACAGCATCCACGGGACGTGGCCGTCACCCGACGGCGCCTGGGTCGCGCTGCAGGACAGCGCCGACCGGCTCCTGCTCGTGCCCGCCGACGGATCCGCCGAACCGGTGGTCTGGACCGAGGACGTCGATGGGTACGCCACGATCGTGTGGCGCGACGTGTCGGCTCCCGACGCGTAGGCCGGGCGTCCACGGGCCGGGGCTACGCTCGGTGCTCGGCCGTGCCCCTGGTGCGGCGTCCCCCGTCCTCTGCCCGTGAGCGCCTGCGATGACCGAGCTGCCGAAGGCCTACGACCCCGCCGCGGTCGAACCCGATCTGTACGAGGACTGGCTGGCCGCCGGGCTGTTCTCCGCCGACCCCGACGACGAGGGCGAACCGTTCGCCATCGTCATCCCGCCGCCGAACGTCACCGGGGCGCTCCACATCGGGCACGCGCTGACCAACGCGATCGAGGACGCGATGGTCCGCCGGGCGCGGATGCAGGGCAAGAACGCGGTCTGGATCCCCGGGATGGACCACGCCGGCATCGCGACCCAGAACGTGGTCGAGAAGCAGCTCGCCGCCGAGGGCACCGACCGGCACGAGCTCGGTCGCGAGGCCTTCGTCGAGCGGGTCTGGGAGTGGAAGGAGGAGTCCGGCGGCCGCATCCTCGACCAGCTGCGCAAGCTCGGCTCCTCCCTCGACTGGGACCGCGAGGCTTTCACCTTCGACGAGCCGCGGTCCCGCGCCGTCCGTGAGGTGTTCGTGTCCCTGCACGAGCAGGGGCTGATCTACCGCGGCAACCGGCTGATCAACTGGTGCCCGCGCTGCCACACCGCGCTGTCCGACATCGAGGTCGACCACAGCGACGACGTCGGTGAGCTCGCCCGCTTCCGCTACCCGTTCGCCGATGACCCTGACGGCGGCATCGAGGTGGCGACGACCCGGGCCGAGACGATGCTCGGCGACACCGCCATCGCCGTGCACCCGGACGACGAGCGGTACGCCGACGTCGTGGGCCGCGAGGTCCGCCACCCCTTCCAGGACCGCACGTTCCGGGTCATCGCCGACGACTACGTCGACCCCGAGTTCGGCTCCGGAGCGGTCAAGATCACCCCGGCTCACGACCCGAACGACCACGCCATCGCGCTGCGCCACGACCTCGAGGTCATCGACATCCTGGCCGAGGACGCGACGCTCACCGACGTCGTGGGCGAGCGGTTCGCCGGGCTCGACCGCTTCGAGGCGCGGCGTCAGGTGAAGGAGGAGCTCGACGCGCTCGGCCTGCTGCTCGGGGTCGACAGCCACGAGCACTCCGTCGGTCACTGCTCGCGCTGCGACACCGTCGTCGAACCGCGCCTGTCGGACCAGTGGTTCGTCGAGGTGCGACCGCTCGCGGACAAGGCGGCCCAGGCCGTCCGCGACGGTCGGACGCGCCTGGTCCCCGACCGCTTCACCAAGAGCTTCCTCGACTGGCTCGACGGCCTGCACGACTGGACCATCTCGCGCCAGATCTGGTGGGGCCACCGCATCCCGGCCTGGTACTGCCCCGACGGTCACATCACGGTCACGCGTGAGGACGCCCCGACCGCCTGCACCGAGTGCGGGCAGGGCGGGCTGGTGCAGGACGAGGACGTCCTCGACACCTGGTTCAGCTCGCAACTGTGGCCGTTCACGGTGTTCGGGTGGGAGAAGCCGGGCGACACCACCCCCGAGCTCGAGACCTGGTACCCGACCGCCGTGCTCGAGACCGGGTACGACATCAACACCTTCTGGGTGTCGCGGATGCTGATGATCGGACTGTGGTTCCTCGACGAGGTGCCGTTCCGCGTCATCTACAACCACGGGATGGTCCGCGACCAGTACGGCAAGAAGATGTCCAAGAGCTTCGGCAACGTCATCGACCCGCTCGAGTTCATCGACGAGTTCGGGGCGGACGCGCTGCGGTTCGCGCTGTTCCAGCACTCGTCCCCGGGTACCGACGTGCCGCTCGCCCCCGAGTGGGTCGAGGGCGCCAAGCGGTTCACCAACAAGCTGTGGAACATCGTCGGGTTCGGGCTGCGTGTCCTCGACGACGCCCGCCCCGGTGCCCTCCCGCCACGCGAGCAGCTCGCCCTCGAGGACCGCTGGATCCTGTCGACCCTCGAGCGCACGCGCGCGCAGGCCGAGGATGCGTACGCCACCTGGGACTACGCCCGCATCTCTGGCGCGCTCTACCACCTCGCCTGGGACGAGTTGGCCGACTGGTACCTCGAGGCGGTCAAGCCCCGCGTCTACGGCGACGACCCCGACACGAAGGCGACCGCCCAGGCTGTCCTCGCGCGCGTGCTCGACGACCTGCTCCGGCTCCTGCACCCGATGATCCCGTTCGTGACCGAGCAGCTGTGGCGCGCGCTCACCGGCGCGGCGGGCGGCCCGGAGTCGCTCATGGTCGCCCCGTACCCGACCGGTCGGCCGGACGATCTCGACGAGGACGCGGAGGCCGGTTTCGCCGCGATCCGTGACCTCGTGACCGAGGTTCGACGCTTCCGGTCGCAGAACGGCGTGGCGCCCTCCGCCCGCTTCGAGCTCACCGTCACCTCGTCGGCGCGCGGTGTGCTCGAGGGCCACCGCACGCTCGTGACGTCCCTGGCTGGCCTGTCGGACGTCACCTTCGTCGACGCGCTCGAGGACCGGCCCGGTACCTCCACCATCGTGCTCGACGGTGGGCAGGCGCAGGTCGAACTCGCGGGGCTCATCGACGTGGATGCCGAGCTCGCGCGCATCGACAAGGAGCTCGCCCGCGCGGAGGGCGACCTGCGCGGTGTCGAGGGCAAGCTCGGCAACGCCAACTTCGTCGACAAGGCCCCCGCCGAGGTGGTCCAGCAGCAGCGCGACCGCCAGGTCGAGCTCACGCGCACCATCGAGGAGCTCACCGCCCAGCGTGGTGCGCTCGCCGATCTCACCTCGTGAGCGACGACGACGACGCGGCCGTCGCGGCCCTCTCCGCCCGTGGGCCGGGGCGGATGCTGCCCGACCTCGATCGGATCACGGCGCTGCTCGACGTGCTCGGCAGCCCCCAGTTGGCCTACCCGACGGTCCACGTCACGGGTACCAACGGCAAGGGCTCGATCGTGCGGATGGTCGGCGCGCTCTGCAGCGCGGCCGGGCTGTCGGCCGGCACCTACACCTCGCCGCACCTGCAGTCCGTGCGGGAACGGCTCTCCCTGGCGGGCCGACCGATCGGGACGGCGCGCTTCGCCGAGCTGCACGCCGAGGTCGACGCCCTCGCCCGGCTGATCGACGACCAGCGTGACGACCGCGTGACCTACTTCGAGCTGCTGACCGCCATGGCCTTCGCCTGGTTCGCCGACGTGCCCGTCGATGTCGGCGTGATCGAGGTGGGCATGGGGGGCCGCTGGGACGCGACCAACCTCGTGCGGGGTGACGTCGCCGTGCTCGGCGAGGTCGACGTCGATCACCCACAGCTCGGGGGGACGCCCGCCGAGGTCGCCAGCGAGAAGGTCGGGATCATCAAGCCGGGCAGCATCGTGGTCAACGCCGAGCAGACCGGTGAGGTCCAGGCGCTGGTCGAGGCCGCCGTCGCCGACAACGACGCGACGCTGGTGCAGTTCGGTCGCGACGTCACCGTGGTCGACCGGCGGGTCGCCATCGGTGGGCAGCTGGTGTCCCTGCGCGTGGGGGACCGGGTCATCGATGAGATCCTGCTGCCCCTCCACGGCGCCCACCAGGCCCGCAACGCCGCGCTCGCGCTCGGCGCGTTCTCGGCGCTCACCGGGGCGGCGTTCGACGAGATGGATGACGACGTCGTGCGTCACGGCCTCGAAGCGGCACAGGTTCCCGGCCGGCTCGAGGTGGTTCACCGCGACCCGACCGTCCTGCTCGACGGCGCGCACAACCCTCACGGTGCCCGCGCGGCGGCGCTGGCGCTGGCCGAAGCGTTCGAGTTCCGCGAGCTGGTGCTGGTCGCCGGCTGCCTCGATGACAAGGACGTGACCGGCATCCTGCGCGAGCTGCGGGACGTCGCCAGCCACGTGATCCTCACCACCTCGCCGTCACCTCGGGCGGCGCCGCTGGAACGCATCACGGCCGTTGCCGAGGAGCTGTGGCGTGACCGGAACGTCGTGGTGGACGCGGTCGCCTCCCTCGACGACGCGCTCACGCGGGCCGAGTCGCTGGCCGGGGAGGGCGACGGCATCCTGGTCGCCGGCTCCCTGACCACCGTCGGCGCGGCACGTGACCGCTACCTGCCGCTGGCCGACGACGACGGTGACCACGTCGTGATCGCCCCCGACGACGAGGACGAACTCGACGAGGACGACGTGGCGGAGGCCGCGGAGCTGCTGGCCGACGAGACCCAGTTCGCCTCGGCGCTCGAGGCCCTCCTCGAGGACGATCCGGACGCCGACCAGTACGAGCCCGACGACGTCAGCGACGGCGAACACGATCCGCCCGGCGACGACGACGATCGCTGAGTCGGACCGTTCTGCCTCCGCTCCCGTCAGGCCTCGGGGAGCTCGGCCAGGTCGGCGAGGTCCTTGGGCCGTCCAGCTGCGGCCTTGTTCCGACGCAGGTCAGCGAGCGAGACGACGGGGACATCGATCCCGTCGATCCTCGCCACGACGGCGCGTCCGCGAGCTGTTGCGAAATCGAGGCCCGACACGGAGGTCAGCACCTCGAGCCGCAGGGGAGGTAGGCCCATCCGCACGATCCGGTCGGGAGACAGGAAGATCTCCGGGGTCACCTCACCGTCGTCGAAGCCGAACTCACGGAGGACGGCGACGAGGCGCTCGGCGTTGACCGGGTCCACGGCCACCCAGATGTCCAGGTCCTGGGTGGCGCGTGGGTAGCCGTGGATCGCGACGGCGTAGCCGCCGACGAGCAGGTGCTCAACCCCGTGGGAGCCGAGCAACCTCAAGAACTCGCTGAAGTCGTCCGGCAGCTGCATCGTCGCCATAGTTGGTCCTACGCAGCTCGTCGAGGTGGCGCAGCCGATCCCGGGGGGTGAGCGCGTGCCAGTACTCGCGATCACGGCGGTCCGCCTCGGCGAAGTCGTCGAGGACGGTCAGCGTGCGTCGGATGCGTCGATGTTCCACGTTCCGCAGGCTACAGCCGTCCGCCGCCGGTGGCCTGGATGCAGGTCGTGGCGGACGACGACGTCGATGAGGACCGGTAGCGTTCGTCGCTCGCCGGTGACACGTCCGTCGACGTCCGCCTGCTCCCACCTCACGCCTCACCGACACGTCGGAGTTCCACCGTGGCCGCACAGCAGACCCTCATCCTCGTCAAGCCCGACGGCGTCGCCCGCGGGCTCGTCGGCGAGGTCCTCGCCCGCATCGAGCGCAAGGGCTTGCGCATCGAGGCCCTCGAGATGCGCACCCTCGAGCGCACCGTCGCCGAGGAGCACTACGCCGAGCACACCGACAAGCCCTTCTTCGGCGAACTGGTGGACTTCATCACCGGTGGTCCGCTGGTGGCGATGTGCGTCTCCGGCGACGACGCCATCGCGGGGATGCGCACCCTCATGGGCGCGACCAACCCCATCGAGGCGACCCCCGGCTCGATCCGCGGTGACTTCGCCACCCTGATCGGCGAGAACATCGTCCACGGCTCCGACTCACCGGAGTCCGCTCACCGCGAGCTCGGCCTCTTCTTCCCCGGCCGCTTCTGACCCTGCAGGCTGCGCTCAACCGTCCTCGTGCGTCGGAGCGCAGCGCAGGTCGCGACCGAGGGTCCGCGATCCCATCACCTCGACCAGGGCGCGCGCTTCGGCGAGGGTCGTGCTCTCCGCGTCCCCGTAGAGCTCGAGCAGGAGCCCCGTCCCGTCGGTGTTGCGCCACGGCACGGCGATGACGAAGCGCACGCCGTACTCGGTGAGGACCGCGCGTTCCTGGGGGTCGGTGGCCGCGTCGTCGACGTGGACGCTGAAGCCGGTGCCGTCCCGCAGGGCGGCCACCGTCGCGGGGTAGTCCGCGAGCTCGTAGACCTCGTCGGCGAGCAGCGAGGACAGCTGCGGGTTCGGGCGCCGCCGCCGGAGGTGGAGGCTGCGCACGTGCAGGGTTCGCCCGTCCGGTGCGACCTCGGACAGCGTCCACCGGTTGAGGTCGAGCAGGCTGACCGCCGCGTCCCCGAGGGCCTCGAGCCGCTCGACCGGCGGGCCGATCTCGCAGCTCGCGCGCCACCGCTGGAGGGCTGGGGTCGCGGACGTGCCCGCACCGCGGGCCTGGTGACGTCGCGTCCGGCGGTTGGACGACGGCGTCACCGCCTCGGCATCGGGGATCTGGCTGTCGGGACCGACCGCGACGAGCGGTGCCCCGGTCCGCTTGGCGAGGTACTGGGCGGCGTCGGCACGGCGGAGCAGTTCGCTGACCGGTGCGGAACCCGGACGGATCGCGGCGAAGCCGGCGGACAGGCGGGGTTGGGGTGGCGGTCCGTCGGCGAGCCGCACGCGTACCCGGTTCAGCAGGTCCTCGACGCCGTGGGTGCCGAGCACCGCGATGCAGAACTCGTCGCCACCGAGGCGGGCCGGCCAGGCTCCGGAGCGGGTCATCGCCACGCGTGAGAGCACGTCGGCGACCCGCACCAGCAGCGCGTCGCCCTCAGGGTGGCCCCACTCGTCGTTGACGTCCTTCAGCCCGTCGACGTCGAGCATCAGCAGGCCCACCTCGATGTCCCCGGCCCCGCCCTCCTCGAGCAGTTCGTGCAGGCGCCGCTCGAGCACGCGTCGGTTCGGGATGCGGGTCAGTGGGTCCTCATCAGCGAACCGCGTCAGGCGCTCCACGTGCTGGGTGCGGGAGACGGCGAGCGAGATGACGCCGGCGACCGCCGACAGGAACGGCACGTCGGCGCTGGTGAAGGGTGGCGCCCCGACGCCGGTGGTCGCGTAAACCTCGCCCCAGGCCGCTCCGCCGACGACGATCGGGACCGCGACGCTGGAGCCCTTGCCCAGCCGACGGAGCAGCTCGGACTCCGCCGCGTCCGCTTCGCCGTCGGCGGTCGCCAACCAGTGCACGACCCCGTCGAGCAGCCGCGACGCGCCCTGGGGGTACTCGTCGAGCAGGTAGGTCTCATCGGTCGGTCGGCGTTCCTCCCACTCGGCGAGCTCGCCGACGTTCACCAGCGTGCGCAGGTGCCCGTGCTCCGGCTCGAACCGGGAGATGGACAGCGATGCGGCGCCGATCGCCGACCGTGCCTCCTCGGCGGTCACCTCGAGCACGTCCGTGAGCGATCCGGGGGTGCCGATCGCGCGTGTCAGGGCCGTGAGCGATCGCAGCCGCCGTCCGGAGTCGCCACGGGACCGCAGGCGCCGTTCGATGGCGGTGAGCTCGTCGAGGGGGGCGGGGCTGGTGGTTGCCCGGTGCCACCAGTCGGCGACCCGGCGCGCCGTGGCCCCATCGAGGTCGGCGCCGAGCTCACGCAGGCAGGTGTCGAGGTCGGCGCCATCGCGGCGCGCCCCCGCGAGGTGCCACGCGGCGGCTGCTGACCTGGCCGCACCCGGGTGTTCGCCGAGCTGGGGGGGTGCCACGAGCGCCGCGGCGAGCTCGGCGGATGCGTGCAGCCCCGATGCCGGGTCGATGACCCCCGGTAGACGTTCGGTCGCGTCGCCGATGCTGGCCAGCAGGGCGGTCACGTCGGCTCCGCGTCGATCGAGGCCAGCCTGCTCCGCCAGCCAGATCGCGAGCTCCATCGCATCAGCCCGGCGCGTCCCGGCTTCGGGGTCACCGGTCGCGAGGACGATCGCCGCCGAGGTGGCCAGGTCGACCGTCCCGGGGGCGAGGTGGACGCGCCCCGCGTCAGGGGTGCCGTCCTCGAGCACGTGGACGGGGGTGAAGGCCACCTCGTCGGCTGGCGCTGGCCGTCCGTAGAGGTAGCCCTGCCCGAACTCGCACCCCCACGCCGTCAACGTGCGTGCCTGGCTCGGCTGCTCGATCCCCTCGGCGACGATGCGGAGGCCGAGCGAGCGTCCGAGGCCGATGGCTGCCTGCACCACCGCGGCCCGGCCCCGCGGTGGCTCGTCGAGGTCGCCGACCGACGCGACGAACGATCGGTCGAGCTTGATGGAGCGGGCGGGTGTGGCCGCGAGCACCTCCAGCGAGGCGAAGCCGGTCCCGAAGTCGTCGACGGCCAGCTCGACCCCGATCCCCGCCAACGCGAGGAGGACCGCTTCGGCGCGGCCGTCACCCTCGAACGCGGCGGTCTCGGTGATCTCGAGCACCAGGGCTGAGGCGGGGAGCGAGGCCAGGGCGAGCGTGCGTCCCACCGTGTCGATGAAGCGATCGTCGCGGAGCTGCAGCGGCGAGACGTTCACGTGGATCTGCAGGTCCGCGGTGGCCGCACGTTGACGCCAGCGGCGCACCTCCACGCAGGCGCGGCCGAGGACGTCGAGACCGAGCGGCACGATCAGACCCGAACGCTCCGCGACCGCGATGATGTCGACGGCGCTCCCGAGGCGCGGGTCGCGGCAGGTGGGGATGCGGACCAGCGCTTCGACGGCGACCGTCTCCCCGTCGGGCAGGGTGACGATGGGCTGGTAGACGGGCGCGACCTCGCGGGCCGCGATGGCCTCGGCGAGGATCCCCGCCTCGTCGTCGGCGGGGCGTGGCCCGCTCTGCCAGCGCGCTAGCGCGTCGTCGACGAGGCCACGGAGCGGTGCCGGGACGTCGCCACCGCTTCCCACGCCTGCTCCGCCCGACTCGTGCTCCCACGGGGACCGCAGCCTAGGCACTGGCGGAGTGCGGTGTCCCGCCTCCGGCGTCCCGGCTCGACCGGGGCGGATCGGCGTCGTCCACAGCACCGCAGCTGCCGGAGTGGAGCGGCGAGCCTCGACGCGGCAACCTCGACGGGGTCCGGGGGCGGACACGACCGACGAGGTCCGACGTGACCACCACCTGGCTCGAGGGTCCGACGACCGGATCGCTGCGGCTCGACCCACCCGGTCGATGCGCCGCGTGCGACCGCGTCGTGTACCGCCCCGGCGCGGACGACCGCGTCGAGGTCACCTCCCCGGAGACCGCTGCGCACCTGCTCGTCCCGTACGTCGGGGGTTCCGATCGTGAGCGGTGCGTCGCGGCGCTGGTCGACACCAAACACCGTGTCCTCGAGGTGGTGGTCGTCAGCGTCGGATCGCTCGATCACACGTTCATGGCGCCACGCGAGGTCTTCCGCGACGCGCTGCTCGCGAACGCCGCGGCGCTGGTGCTCGCCCACAACCACCCGAGCGGCGATCCGACCCCGTCACGCGACGACGAGCTCCTGACCCGGCGCCTGACCCGGGCCGGGGAGCTGGTCGGCGTCGACCTGCTCGACCACCTCGTGGTCGGAGGCGACCGGTGGGTGAGCCTCGCCCGCCGTGGGCTGGTCGGCTGACGATCCGTTCGCTCAACGCGGGCGGCCAGCGGTCGCCGCCTCGATGGCCGCAACGAGCCCCTCGGGATCGGCCACGGTGAGCGTCAACCCCGGGTGGACCCGGCGCCCGCCGAACAGGCCCGCGACCGGCTCGTGGAAGCGGATGCACGTCCCCGCACGCGTCGCGGTCCCGAACGTCACGCCGCGGTCGGCGAGCGACAGGCGGGGGCCGATCACCCGGAACCAGCGGTAGGGCCCGGACACCGACACGTCGCGGACGTTGCTCCACGGCGTGGTCACCTGGAACGGGCCGAAGCGGGCGCTCAGCCCCACCTCGTTGCACTCGACCACGGCGCTCGGTGGATCGGTGAACGCGGACGGCAGCAGCTGCGACCAGGGTCGCTCGTGGGCGAAGGGGAACCGTTCGGAGGTCACGGTGTGGCTCGAAGGTCGAAGGGGAGGAGGCTCGCTGGGCACGGTAGGCACGGCCGAGGCTCGCGCCACCCGCCCTCCGGCCGGTGCGACGAACGGGTCCTCGGAGAAGTTCCCGGGATCACCCCGTGCGGCCGGGGTCCGGACGCCGGGGAGGATCGGCGACGCCCCATCGAGCCAGGCGAGGTAGCCTCTCCGCACGTTCGCACGGGTGTGTGGTGCTGCGGTCCTGCCGGGTCGGCGCCTCCCGCACGGTGCTCCCCGTACTTCGGTCTCCGCGCCACGTTCGACGCGGCACCCCCAGCGGCGTAGCTTCACCTCCCTCGCCCGGCTTCTTCACTCGGTAGGTCCCTCGTGGCTGCGAACATCGGTAACACCTTCCAGTTCCTCGGTCGCGACATGGCCGTCGACCTCGGTACCGCCAACACGCTCGTGTACGTGCGTGGGCGGGGCATCGTCCTCAACGAGCCCTCGGTGGTCGCCATCAACACCAAGAACGGTGCCATCCTGGCCGTCGGTGCTGAGGCCAAGCGCATGATCGGCCGCACCCCGGGTCACATCATGGCGATCCGACCGCTGAAGGACGGCGTCATCGCCGACTTCGACGTCACCGAGAAGATGCTGCGCTACTTCATCCAGGCGGTGCACAAGCGGCGCTTCCTGGCCAAGCCGCGCGTCGTGGTCTGCGTCCCGTCCGGCATCACCGGCGTCGAACAGCGCGCCGTCGAGGAGGCCACGATCCAGGCCGGCGCCCGCGCCGCCTACATCATCGAGGAGCCGATGGCCGCCGCCATCGGGTCCGGTCTGCCCGTGCACGAACCGGCCGGCAACATGGTCGTCGACATCGGTGGCGGGACCACCGAGGTCGCGGTCATCTCGCTCGGCGGCATCGTGACCAGCCAGTCGATCCGCATCGGTGGTGACGAGCTCGACGACGCGATCATCTCCTACATCAAGAAGGAGTACTCGCTCATGCTGGGCGAGCGCACCTCCGAGGAGATCAAGATGGCGATCGGGTCGGCCTTCCCGCTGCCCGACGAACCGCACGCCGAGATCCGTGGTCGAGACCTCGTGTCCGGGCTGCCGAAGACGATCATCGTCTCGGCCGAGGAGGTCCGCAAGGCCATCGAGGAGCCGGTCAACGCCATCATCGACGCGGTCAAGAACACCCTCGACAAGACCCCGCCGGAGCTCGCCGCCGACATCATGGACAAGGGCATCGTGCTGACCGGTGGTGGTGGTCTCCTCAAGGGCCTCGACGAGCGGCTCAAGCACGAGACCGGCATGCCGATCCACATCACCGAGAACCCGCTGTCCTCGGTCGCGATCGGGTCCGGCAAGTGCCTCGAGGAGTTCGAGGCCCTCAAGAAGGTGCTCATCTCGAGCTCACGTCACTGATGTACCAGCGTCGCAAGGCGCGCGTCCTCCTCGTCGTCCTGATCATCACCGCGCTGGTCCTCATCACCGTCGACTTCCGCAGCGGTGGCGGGGACGGCCCGCTCGACCGGTTGCGGGGCGCCGTCACCGCCGTCGCGCGCCCGATCCAGGACGGCATCGCCACGCTCGTGCGTCCGCTCGGGGACGCGGTCGGCGGGGTGACCGACATCTTCTCGGTCCGCGCCGACAACGAGCGGCTGCGTGTCCGGCTCGAGACCCTCGAGCAGCGCACCCGGTCGGCACTCGACCTCGAGCGGGAGAACTCCGAGCTGCGCCAGCTGCTCGAGATCCGGGACCGGGCCGAGCTCGTGACGGTGGGTGCCCGCACCGTCGCGCTCGGCGCCAGCGATTTCGAGTGGACCATCACCATCGACGCCGGCACGGACGCCGGCATCGAGCGGGGGATGCCGGTCATCAACGGTGACGGGCTCGTCGGACGCGTGGTCCAGGCCACCCCGAACGCGTCCCGGGTCCTGCTGACCATCGATCCGACCTTCTTCGCGGCCGTCCGGACCTCCACGACGGGGGAGACCGGCACCATCCAGGGACGTGGCGGCGAGCCGCTGGTCTTCGCCGTGACCGACCCGGCAGCGGAGCTCGAGGTCGGCCAGGAGCTGGTCACCTCCGCCTACAGCAACGGCCAGTACCCCGAGGGCATCCCGATCGGGACCATCGCCGACGTCGGGGAGTCGACGACCGCGCTCACGCGGGACGTGACGGTCCGTCCGTTCGTGGACTTCACCCGTCTGCACGAGGTCCTGGTCATCATCGACGCTCCGATCCAGCCGCTCCCGCCCTTCCGCGACAGCGACGACCTCGACGTGCGGGTGCCGGACGTCGAACCCTTCGTCGACATCGACGACCTGCAACGTCAGGTCGAGGAGGAGGCTGAAGCCGAACGCGAGGCGGACGAAGAGACTGACGCTGAGGTCGAGGGTGAGGGTTCACCCGAGGACGACCCGTGATCGTGCGCACGGCGGCGACCGGGCTGCTGCTGGTCACGGCCGTCGTCATCCAGACCGCGTTGTTCCCCGCGCTCGGGCTCGGCGGTTTCCGCCCGAACCTGCTGCTGCTCGTCGTGCTCGGCGTGGCCCTCCGCGACGGCGCGCTGCCGGGGCTGCGCGTCGGGTTCGCTGCCGGGCTGCTGACCGACCTGCTGACCACCCAGGCGCCGGTCGGGCTCGCGGTCCTCGTGCTGACGGGGATCGGCTACACCGTCGGCGTCGCCCGCCCCTACCTCGCGCCGGGTTCGGTCACCGCCCCGCTGCTGCTGGCCTTCGTGTCCGGGCTGCTCGGCACGGCCGGCTACGGCGTGCTGTCGGCGCTGCTCGGCGAGTCTCGCGTGACCTTCCAGCTGCTGGTCCAGGCGTCGCTCGGCGTCGCGGTCTTCAACACCCTGCTCGCACCGGTGGTGCTCGGGCTCGTGCGGCGGCTCTCCGATCGGTTCCCCATCGAGAGCTCGACCGCCCTCTCCTGAAGGCCGCCGTCCTCCCGCTGGTACCGTCGCGCGCGGATCCGCGAGCCGCCCCGGCGTGCGATGACTCGCCGAACCCCACCCTGCCCGTCCGCGCCCGAACCCCCGCGGGGTACCGAACTTGGCGACGAACGATCCCACGAACAACGCGCTGCGGCTGACCGTGCTCACGGTGGTCATCATCGGGCTGTTCCTCGCGCTGTTCTCGCGCCTGTGGTTCCTGCAGATCCTGGCGGGGGACCGGTACTCGTTGGCCGCCGAGGAGAACCGTGTCCGCACGGTGGTCACCGAAGCGCCGCGCGGTCGCATCCTCGACGCGGGCGGAGCTGAGCTGGTCGGGAACCGGCCGGCGCTGACGATCTCGGCCGATCGACAGCAGCTGCTCGACGGCAACGGGGACCCCATCGACGAGGACGCGGCTCGCGTGCTCGAGCGCCTCTCGCAGCTGCTGCGGCTCGACCAGGACGAGATCGTCGAACGGCTGATCTCGCGCCGCTACAGCACCTTCCGGCCCATCCCGATCGCCATCGACGTCGCGCCCGAGATCGTCTACGCCGTCCGCGAACAGCAGGAGCTGTTCCCGGGGGTGGTCGCCGAGACCCTGCCGGTCCGCACCTACGCGCAGGGGCAGATGGCCGCGCACCTGGTCGGCTACCTCGGCGAGATCTCGGAGACCGAGCTCGAGGAGGAACCGTTCGTCGGCGAGTACCGACCGGGTGAGTTCATCGGACGCGGCGGGCTCGAGCAGGTCTACGAGGCCGACCTGCGCGGCGACGCGGGCGACCGGCGGCTCGAGGTCAACCGGTCCAACCGGGTGGTCGGCGTGCTGCAGGACCGAGACCCCGTCCCCGGCGGTGACCTGGTCACCTCGCTCGACCTCGACCTCCAGCAGGCCACCGAGCAGATCCTCGCCGAGGGGATCATCAGCAGCCGGCAGAACACCCACACCGGGTCGGGCCGCAACCTGCCGTCCACGGGCGGTTCCGCGGTCGTGCTCGACCCACGCGACGGGTCGGTGCTGGCCATGGCGTCGTTCCCGAGCTTCGACCCCCGCGAGTTCGTCGGCGGCGTCAGCCAGCGGTACTGGGACGAGGTGACCAGCCGGGAGAACGAGTTCCCGCTCCTCAACCGCGTCATCCAGTCGGCCCACCCCCCGGGGTCGGTGTTCAAGACGGTGACCGGGGCGACGTTCATGGAGGCGGGCCGCATCGGGCCCCAGGGCACGATCAACTGCTCCCCGGCCTACGAGGTCGGCGGGATCACCTTCCGCAACTGGAACCGCGGAGTGGACGAAGGGCCGATGAACCTCTCCACGGCCCTGATGCGCTCGTGCGACACCTACTTCTACGAGCTCGCCTACGACCAGTGGCGCGTCGAGCAGAACCAGGGCGACGACGTCCAGGAGATGCTGCCGATCGTGGCCGAACGGTTCGGCTTCGGGCGCACGCTCGGCATCGATCTGCCCTCCGAGCGCGCCGGTGTCATCCCGTCGCGCGCGTGGCGGCAGGAGTACTGGCTCAACGCCCGCGAGACCTACTGCCGGCTCGCCGAGGAGCTGCCCCCCGGCTACGGCCGCGACGTCAACGCCGACCTGTGCGTGTCGGGCGGGAACTGGCGCGGTGGTGATGCGATCAACAGCGCCATCGGTCAGGGCGACGTGCAGACGACCCCGCTCCAGATCGCGGCCTCGTACGCGGCCATCGCCAACGGCGGGACCCTCTACCAGCCGCAGATCGGCGAGCGCGTCGTCGGTCCGGACGGGACGACGCTGCGCGAGATCGAGCCCACGGTGCTCGATGAGCTCGGGCTCGACGCCGCCGAGCTCGGCGCCCTCCAGGACGGGCTCCGCCGCGTGGTGATGGCGGACCGGGGGACGGCCCTCGGGGCGTTCACGCGGGGCACGCCGTTCCCGCTCGACCGCATCCCCGTGGCCGGCAAGACGGGCACCGCCGAGCTCAAGCCGCTGGTCCCGTTCGCCTGGTTCGCGGCCTACGCGCCGGCCGACGATCCCGAGATGGTCGTCGTGGTCAACGTCGAGCAGGGCGGTGGCGGGTCGCAGACCGCCGCGCCCATCGCGCGCAACATCATGGAGCACTACTTCGGCATCACCGACGCCGAGGACGCCGAGTTCATCGAGGGTGACCGCATCCTCGACTGAGCGGCGGCGGCCGAGTGAGTCCGGAGGACGAGGGCGCCGGTCTCGGAGTTCGAACTGAGGACGGTGAGGAGGTGACACGTGGAGATCGGGTACGGGCAGGACCGCGCCGAGCGGATGCAACGCGAGCGTGTCGCCTCGCGCTGGCAGGAGGCGTACGCCCCCATCAAGCACCTCGATCCGGTGCTGGTCCTCACCGCCCTCGCGTTGGCGGGCGTGGGGCTCCTGGCGATCTACTCCGCCAAGGTCCAGACCCTCAGCGAGCAGGGTCTGTCGTCGATGTTCTACGTGTCGCGGCAGCTGCTGGGTCTGGTGCTCGGCATCGTCGCCATGGTCGTGGCGGCCATCGTCGACTACCGCCACCTGCGGACCTACTCCGCCGTCGGGTTCGTCGGCTCGCTGGTCCTGCTCGCGCTCGTCCTGACCCCGCTCGGGACGTCAGCCGGGGGGGCATCGCGGTGGATCATGGTGGTCGGCTTCCAGCTCCAGCCCTCCGAGCTCGCCAAGATCGCGGTGCTGATCGCGATCGCGGCGGTCCTCCACGAGCGCAAGGGTGAACCCGGGCTGCCCACGGTCGCGGTGTGCCTCGTCATCACCGCGGTCCCGGTCGGGCTCGTGTTCCTCCAGCCCGACCTCGGCACGTCGATCGTCTTCATCTGGCTCTGCGCCGTGCTGTTCCTGGTCGGTGGGGTGCAGGGCCGCTACCTCGCCGGGCTCGGCGTCGTCGGGTTGGCGGCCGTGGTCGCGATCTTCCGGGCGGACGTCATCAAGGACTACCAGTTCGAGCGGTTGACCTCGTTCCTGAACGCCAGCGATCCCGCGCTCGCCCAGGGGCCGGCGTTCCAGACGCGCCAGTCGATGATCGCGATCGGGTCGGGGCAGTTCGGCGGTAAGGGGTTGTTCGAGGGGACCCAGACGTCGTTGTCCTACGTGCCCGAGAACCACACCGACTTCATCTTCACCGTCATCGGCGAGGAGTTCGGGTTCGTGGGAGCGGTCGCGGTCCTCGGCCTCTTCCTGGTCCTGATCTGGCGGGGCCTGCGCATCGCGATCATCGCCAAGGACCTGTTCGGCACCTTGCTGGCCGCCGGCGTCATCGCGATGCTGACCCTGCAGGTCTTCGTCAACGTCGGGATGACCATCGGGATCATGCCGGTGACGGGGATCCCGCTGCCGTTCGTCAGCTACGGGGGCACCTCGCTGATCGTCTGGTTCGCGATCGTCGGGCTGCTGCTGAACGTGCACATGCGACGGTTCTGAGGCCGGAGCGGCCCGGAGCGGGTCGGGGCCCGGGCGCTACCCTCGCGACACCGAGCGTCGCGCCACGCGCGCCCCGCGCGTGGAACGCGCCGCTCGCCGTCCCGGACCGCGCTCGTGGTCCGTTCGCCCCACCGTCAGGAGCCAGCCGTGCTCGGCGCAGCGCCGACCATCGCCGCCCCCCCTCTGCCGTCCCGCGGCCAGCGGGCCGCCTACCGACGCCCGGGGACCGCCGCCTCGGTGCCCGACTCGGTCTGGGACGCGCTCGAGCCGCTCCTGCCCGAGGTGACCAAGCCGGCGCAGTACGCCGGTGTCGAGCACAACCAGGTCCGCAGCGAGTGGGGGGCCGCGGACACCCGCTGGCTGCTGTGCTACCCGGACACCTACGAGGTGGGACAGCCCAACCAGGGCCTCCAGATCCTCTACGAGATCCTCAACGAGCGTCCGACCGCGCTGGCCGAACGCGCCTACGCGCCGTGGATCGACCTCGAGGAGCGGATGCGCGAAGGCCGCATCCCGACCTTCTCGCTCGAGCACCACCGACCGCTGTGGGCCTTCGACGTCTTCGCCGTGTCGCTCCCGCACGAGCTCGGGCACACCAACCTCCTCAACCTGCTCGACCTCGGCGGTGTGCCGATCCGCAGCGCCGACCGGACCACCGAGGACCCCATCGTCCTCGTCGGCGGGCACGCGGCCTTCAACCCCGAACCGCTCGCGCCGTTCGTGGATGCCGTGGTCGCCGGCGACGGCGAGGAGGTCACCCTCGAGATCGACGCCGTCGTGCGCCGTTGGAAGCTCGCCGTCGTCGACGGCAGCGCGGACCCTGACGACCGCCACCAGCTGCTGCTCCGCCTCGCGGCGGTCGAGGGCGTCTACGTCCCCGCGTTCTACGAGGCGCGGTACGCCGACGACGGTCGGCTCCTGCGGACCGTCGCGGTCGAGCCGGGCGTGCCGGCGATCGTCCCGAAGCGGACGGTCCAGGACCTCGAACAGTGGCAGTACCCGCGCAAGCAGATCGTGCCGCTCACCGAGACCGTGCACGAACGCTTCAGCGTCGAGATCTTCCGCGGCTGCACCCGTGGCTGCCGCTTCTGCCAGGCCGGGATGATCACCCGACCCGTCCGCGAACGGCTCCCCGAGACCGTCCAGAAGATGGTCGAGGAGGGCGTCAAGGACACCGGCTTCGAGGAGGTGGGTCTCCTCAGCCTCTCGAGCGCCGACCACTCCGGCATCGGCCAGATCGTCCGCGACCTCGCCGACGAGTACGAGGGCACCACCACCTCGCTGTCGCTGCCGTCGACCCGCGTCGACGCCTTCAACGTCACGCTGTCGAACGAGCTCGCCCGCAACGGTCGCCGGTCGGGGCTGACCTTCGCGCCCGAGGCCGGCAGCGAGCGGATGCGGGCCGTCATCAACAAGATGGTCTCCGAGGAGGACATGCTCCGCACGGCCGAGATCGCCTTCTCGCAGGGCTGGCGCCACTGCAAGCTCTACTTCATGGTCGGTCTGCCGACCGAGCAGGACGAGGACGTGCTCGCCATCGCCGACCTCGCCATCAAGGTCTGGGAGGTGGCGCGCAAGCACGGCCGCGCCAACAAGGTCACGATCTCGGTGGGGGGGTTCGTCCCGAAGCCCCACACCCCCTTCCAGTGGGCGCCGCAGGACAGCCCGCAGGAGATCCGTCGCAAGCTCGCGCTCATCCGGCAGGCGATCAGCAAGGTCAACAACTTGAAGCTCCGCACCAACGACCCGGAGGAGGGGGTCATCGAGGGGCTGCTGTCCCGCGGTGACCGTCGGGTCGCGGCTGCGGTGGAACGTGCGTGGCGCCTCGGCGCGAAGTTCGACGGCTGGCACGAGATCGACACCCTGCCGATGTGGACCCGGGCCATGGAGGAGACCGGCGTCGACCTCGCTTGGTACACGGCCCGCGAGCGCGACGAGAACGAAGCCCTGCCGTGGGACCACCTCGACTCGGGTCTCGACAAGGCCTGGTTGTGGCAGGACTGGGAGGCCGCGAGCTCCGACGACGTGGTCGAGGACTGCCGCTGGACCGCCTGCTACGACTGCGGTGTGTGCCCCGGCCTGTCGCTCGTCCACGACACCGGCTACGACGGCGGGACCAACCTCCCCGACGGCCGGGTGGCGCTGCCCGTGCTGCCGACCGGCCTCGGCGGCGCGCCCGACCTGCCGACGCAGGCCGAACGTTACGTGGGCGGCTGACGCCGTCCCATCGGCTAGACACGACACCCAGAGTTCGAGGGATCAGGAGGTCCGGTGCAGCGGTACCGCATCCGGTGGACCAAGGTGGGTCGCGTGCGCTTCGTCTCGGCGCGCGACCTCTCCTCGGTCTGGGAGCGGGCGTTGCGTCGTGCGGACCTGCCGATCGCCTACTCCGAGGGCTTCAGCCCCCACGCGAAGGTGTCCTTCCCCGACGCGCTGCCGGTCGGCGTCAGCTCGACCGGTGAGTACGCGGAGCTGACCTTCGCCGCCCCGATCGTCCCTGCCCGGGACCTCGGGGCCCTGTCCGCCACCCTCCCCGAGGGCATGGACATCACGACCTACCTCGAGGTGGAGGGCGGCGCGCCGAAGCTCGCGCGCATGCTCCGGGCCACCCTCTGGGAGCTCGAGTGGCCGGCCGTCGATGCTGACGAGCTGACCGACGTGCTCTCCACCCGCGGCCGCCAGCTACTCGACGCCGAGCACGCCGAGGTGATCCGCCACCGTCCCGACGGTGACCGGGTCGTCGACGTGCGTCCGGCGCTGCTGACGCTCGCCGCAGCCACCAGATCAGGCCCCTCAGGGGCAGCGCCCACCGGTCCCGGTGGAGCGCGCACCGTCCTCCGAGCGGTGCTCCGCAACGACGGCCCCACCGTGCGACCCACCGACCTGTTGACGGCCCTGGCGACGGATGTCGCCTCGGGGACCGTCCGCGAGCCCGACGTGGCCCCGCCCGTCATCACCACGCGCATCGCGCAGGGTGAGACGGTCGACGGCGGCCTGCGGGAGGCGCTGTCGGGGGAGATCGCACCGCTGGTTCTCGACGTCGACGCGGAGGCCGCGTGACCTAGCGAGTCCGACACGTGACTGACCACAACGACCCTGACCCGACCACCTCACAGGAGCCCAGCAGCCCGGACGATCGCCGCCGCACGACCTCCTCGGACGAGGGGGGCGGTCGCACCCGTACGCGCCGTCGCGGTGGACGCGAGCGCGGGGGTTCGCGCGATGACGGCGGCTCCGCCGCATCCGAGGGCTCCACGTCCGAGCCGACCGAGGCGTCGGACGGTGACGCGGGCGCCGACGACGGTGGCGAGGGCGGCGGGAAGCGTCGCCGCCGCGGTCGTCGCGGGCGAGGCCGCGGGCGCGGGGGCTCCGGCAGCGGGCGGTCCGACGGCGACCGCGCCGAGACACCCGCGGAGGACACCCCCGAGGGTGGGGGCCGCGCCGACAGCGGTGGCTCCGACGGTGAGAAGCGTGACCGCTCCGGCGGTGACCGCTCGGGTGGTGGACGCGACCGCTCGGGTGGTGGACGCGACCGCTCCGGGGTCGACGAGGACCGCGAGACCAGCGACGCCGACCGGGACGTGGCCGCCGCCATCGCCAAGGGTGGCACCCGCGTGGCCGCCAAGGGTCGCGGGCGTCGTGACGGTGGCAGCGGCGGGGGTCGAGGTCGCGGACAGCGGCCCGGCGGGGTCCCCGAGGAGGTGCGCCGCGCGATCCTCGAGGGTCCGCCCCGCACCATGGTCGTGACGGGTCACGACGACCGCACACAGATCGCGGTCCTCGAGGACCGGACCGTCGTCGAGCACTACGTGACCCGCAAGAAGGACGTCACGTTCGTCGGCAACATCTACATGGCGCGCGTCCAGAACGTGCTCCCGGGGATGGAGGCGGCGTTCCTCGACATCGGCAAGGGGCGCAACGGCGTCCTGTACGCCGGCGAGGTGCTCTACGACGAGCTCGACCTCGAGGAGGGCGCCGACCAGCGCATCGAGAACGCGCTGAAGCCGGGCCAGAAGGTGCTCGTCCAGGTCACCAAGGACCCGATGGGATCGAAGGGCCCGCGCCTGACGATGCACCTGTCGCTCGCGGGCCGCTTCAGCGTCCTCGCACCGGACTCGGACCTGTTCGGGATCTCGCGGAAGCTGACCGACAAGGAACGTGACCGGCTGCGTCGGATCGTCAAGAACGTCAAGCCCGACCACCACGGCGTCATCGTGCGCACCGCGGCGGAGAACGCGTCCGAGGAGCAGCTGACCGCCGACCTCGAGCGGCTGCTCGCCAAGTGGGCGAAGGTCGAGGAGGCCGTCGCGGATGCCAAGGCCATGTCGGCGGTGTACGAGGAACCGCCGCTCGTGGTCAAGGTGATCCGTGACAACTTCGGACCCGAGTTCGAGCGCTGCATCGTCGACGACGAGGACCTGTTCCACCAGGTCCGCGGCTACCTCGACGAGGTGGCACCGGAGCTGACCGCGAAGGTCGAGCTGTACGGGCAACCGACGGCGGACGCCCGAGCGCGTGCCGCGGGGGCACCGAGCGTCGAGGAAGCGGCCGCCGACCCCGCCACGGCCGACGAAGGCGAGGTCGTCCCCGCCGCAGCGGACACCGGCAGGAGCGAGGAGGCCGGCTCCACCCCCGACGCCCCCGACGCCGCCGCCGACGCGCCGGACGCTCCGGAGGTCGCTGAGGGTGACGACGCGACGCCGAAGCCAGCGCCCGTCGAAGGCGCCGAGGACGGCGATGCGACCGCGGTCCCGACCGTGGTGGACATCGAGGCGGCGCGCGAACGGCGCGACAAGCTCCCCCGGCTGTTCGACGCCTACGACGTCACCGACCAGCTCCGCAAAGCCACGAGCCGCAAGGTCTGGCTGCCGTCGGGCGGCTACCTCATCATCGAGTCGACCGAGGCCATGAAGGTCATCGACGTCAACTCGGGCAAGTTCACCGGCAACGGCGACATGAACCTCGAGGAGGTGGTGCTGCGCACCAACCTCGAGGCGGCCGACGAGATCGTGCGCCAGCTGCGCCTGCGGGACATGGGCGG
>NZ_JBBEBZ010000101.1:0-3776 GCF_040882075.1 Nitriliruptor sp. | reverse complement strand
GGGTCGGTGGTGACGATCCGCCGCTGACGGACGCCTCGGCGGAGCCACTCGACCAACGTCGCCCACATCGCGTCCCAGGTCTCGCGTGGCACCTCGCGTGCCGGCACCTCGGGGTGCAGGCCGTGGACGAACAGGACCTCGGCTCGGTAGACGTTGCCGATGCCCGCCAGGACCGACTGGTCCATCAGCGCCCGCCCGATGCCGACCGACCGCCGCTGCAGCGCGGCCCACGCCTGATCGGGGTCGGCGTCCTGCCGTATCGGGTCCGGGCCGAGGCGAGCGACGATGGCGTCCACCTCGTCGGCCGTCAGCAGGTCGCACGCCGTCGCGCCGACCAGATCGAACGCGTGCGCCGCACCGACCACGCGGTACCGCGCGGTCTCTCGCGGCTCCGGCGGTGGCACGTCGTGATCGAAGAACCTGCCGAACAGGCCGAGGTGGACGTGGACGAAGCGATCCCCCTCGTAGCGGTGGAACAGGTGCTTGCCCCACGCGTCGGTGCCGTCGAGGTGGCTGCCGTCGAGCAACGCGGCGCCAGCGGCGAAGCGGCCCGACGGTGACGTGACCCGGACGGGTCGGCCCGCGAACCGGGCGGCGTGGTCGCGCGCCAACCGGTGGATGGTGTGACCCTCGGGCACCGCGATCCTCCGCGACCGTCCCGACGACGGACGTCGGCGGGGACGCGCGGAGGGTACGGCGCGGACGGTCCGGGTCGCCCCCGTGGGTCGGGCCTGCGACCATCCGCCTCCCCACCGTCCTGCGAGCGTCCGTGATCTCCCGACTGCGTCCCGTCCACGGGGTGGCGCTGCTGTTCCTGGCCAACGGGCTCACCCACCCCTCGCTGTGGCCGCGCTTCCCCGAGATCCGGGACGCCGTCGGTGCGACGGGTGCGACCTTCGGGCTCGCGCTGCTCGGGACGGGCGTGGGCGGCGTCCTCGGATCCCTGCTGGCGCCGCGGGTCGCCCGGCGCTTCGGTGTCGCGAACGCGGCGACGGTGAGCGCCGTCGTGCTCGCGCTGTCGACCGTCACGGTCGGGTTCGCTCCCAGCGTCGTCGCGCTCTTCTCGCCTTCAGCCTCATGGGGCTCACCGACGGGGTCGCCGACATCAGCCAGAACGCGTTGCTCTTCGACGCCCAACGGGTGGGGGAGCGATCCCTCGCCAGCCGGATGCACGCCGTCTGGAGCACCGGTGCGCTCGCGGGGACGGCGCTCGGGACCGCTGCCGCTGCGGCTGGCGTGTCGGTGCTGCACCAGACGCTCGGGCTGGCGGCGCTCGGAGCCGCGGTGGCCACGATCGCCAGCCGACCCGTCGGCCGGGTGCCGGCGGGGACCGGTGTGCCCGCCGACACGCCGGGACCGTTCGTGCCGGCTGGTCCCGCTGGCCCGGTCAGCGGCCCGCGGGTGGGTGGGGCAGACATCTCGTCAGCGGTGGCACCTCGCAGCGGCCGTCGCATCGGCGCTTGGACGCTGGTGCTCGGGGCGGGGGTCGTGGTGGCCGCCGTCGAGGCGATCGCCAACGAGTGGTCGGCGTTGACCCTCCGCGACGGACTGGGTGCGTCCGTCGCGCTCGCCGGACTCGGGCCGACGGCGTTCGCCGCGGCCATGCTGGCCGGACGCCTGCTCGGCGACCGGGCGATCGACCGGTTCGGGGACCGCCGGGTCGCCCTCGCCGGCGGCGCCGCGGTCGCGTTCGGGTCCGGGTTCGGCTCGCGGTCTCCGCGTGGCTCGAGGCGCCCGCGTTGCTGGTCGCTGGCCTGCTCATGGCCGGCGTCGGGGCGGCGACGCTCTTCCCGCTGATGCTCGCTGCCGGCGACCGGCTCGACGCGACGGGACGAGGCGTCGCGGCGGCGTCGTTCGGCGCGCGATCGGGCTTCCTCGTGATCCCGGTCGCGGTCGGCGCCATCAGCGATCTGGCGGGCCCGACCATCGCGTTCGCGCTCCTGCCGCTGGCCGGGCTCGGCGCGAGCCTCGTCCTGCCCGCCGCGCTCGGGCGGGGTGACGACGCCTGATCGCGGACAGTTCCTGTCCGCGACCTGTGCGACGCTCTCGTGGTGAGCCCGACCGGCGTGGGAGCAGCGACGTGGACACGGCGACGCGCCTGTTGCGACTGTTGACGCTGCTGCAGACCCGGCCGGTGTGGCCGGGCCCGATCCTGGCGGAGAAGCTCGAGGTCACCACGCGGACCGTCCGTCGCGATGTGAACCGGCTCCGCGAGCTCGGCTACCCGATCGAGGCGGCAGCGGGGCTCGAGGGTGGGTACCGCCTCGGCGCCGGGGGCGACATGCCACCGCTGTTGCTCGACGACGACGAAGCGGTCGCGGTCGTGCTCGGGTTGTCGACCGCGGTCGTGGCCGGGGTCGACGGGGTGGACCACGCCAGCACGCGGGTGCTGACCAAGCTCGACCAGGTGCTGCCGCCACGCGTGCGCACCCGCGTCACCGAACTGTCGTCGATGACGGTGGATGTCCGGTACGCCCCCGGCGCTGCCGCGTCCGTCGATCCCGCCACGCTCCTGTTGATCGCGAGGCACTGTGCCCGCGCCGAGGAGCTGCGCTTCCGGTACGTCGCACGCGACGGCAGCGAGTCCCGGCGGCGCACCGAACCGTTCCGGCTCGTGCGGTCCGGCCGCCGTTGGTACCTCGTCGCCTTCTGCCGTGACCGACGGGCCTGGCGCACCTTCCGCGTCGACCGCATGGACCGGCTGGTCGACGGCGGTGAACGGTTCACGCGTGGACCGGATCTGCCGGACGCCGCGGAGCTGGTCGCCGACGCCGTCGGTCACGCCGGGTACCCGATCCGGGCCAGGATCCGACTGCCCGTGGACGCGGAGACGGCTCGGGCGCAGCTACCGGCCGCCTTCGGCCGCTGCGAGGACGACGGTGACGGGGGCTGCGTGCTGTCGGTCGGGGGGAGCCAGCCACGGTGGCTCGCCGCGAGCCTGGCGTGGCTGCCGTGGGACTTCGAGGTGCTCGACCCGCCGGAGGTCCGCGACGAGGTGACCGCGCTCGGCTGCCGGCTGCTCGACGCGGCCGGCACCGCGGCGCACACGGGCCCGTGACATCCGTCGTTCGAGCCGACGCGAGGTGACAGACTGCCGCGGACGGGCGAGGGCGGTGGATGGACGAGCTGGGGGCGACGCTCGACGAGGTCGCGCGGGAGCACCGGTTCTCCGGCGTGGTCCGTGTCGACCGCGGCGGGACCTCGTGGCGCAGCGGGTGTGCGAGCCGGCGTGCGTTGTTCGAGGGGCGGATCGTCCCGCTCGAGCGCGTCCGGCAGGTGACCTCGCCCGTGAGCGACGTCCCCGATGAGGGACACCGGCACGGGCTCGGGTTCTGGCTGGCGTTGACCGGCGGGTCGGTCCTGCTCGAGGGCTACGACGCCGGTGTGTCGTTCCGATCGCTCCACGACCCGGACCGCGACCTGACCTGGACGGTGATCTCGAACTGGTCGGACGGCGTGGCCCGTGGCCCGGCGCGTGCGTGAACTCGCCGAAGGTGCGCGCGACGCGGGGTCGGGGTGATCCCGGGCGAAGCCGATGGGCCTGGAGAGCGACGGACCCCGGCCACGGCCGCGGTCCGCTCCGGTGATCAGCCGGCGGCGTCGAGCGCCTGGTCGATGTCGGCCAGGATGTCGTCGATGTGCTCGATGCCGATGTTGAGGCGGATCGCGTCGGGCTTCACGCCCGCCGTCGCCAGCTCCTCCTCGGACAGCTGCCGGTGGGTGGTCGAGGCCGGGTGGTTCACCAGCGACTTGGTGTCACCGATGTTGACCAGGCG
>NZ_JBBEBZ010000100.1:8183-25056 GCF_040882075.1 Nitriliruptor sp. | reverse complement strand
GTGCGCGCCGGCCTACCGGGGCGCTGGCGTGGCGCCAGCGCCACGTCAGGACCCCGCAAGCCGAGGACGGGGCGGGCCGAGCCAGTAGGCAACGCCCGGGAGGGCTCGCTCAAGAGGTGAGGCGTTCCAGGGGTTGTGAGGTGATCTCGGCGATCAGCTCGAAGTCCTTGTCGAGGTGGATGAGCACGAGACCGGCCAGTTCTGCCGTCGCGGCGACCAGGAGGTCGGGGACGGAGGGAACACGGTGTTGGCCGCGGTCGGCGAGCAGGGTCTGGACCTCGACGGCGCGGTCTTCGATCGCCGGTGTGAGGTACTCGACCGGCATCGATGCGAGCGGTGGCTGACGCAACCCGGCTCGCAGCTCGTCTCCGGTTCGCGCGCTGTATCCGACCTCGAGCCGTGTCACCGTGCTGATCCGCACCAACCCGCGGTCGACTCGGTCCGCCCACGTCGCACCGTCGGGAGTGGTCCCTACGCGTACGAGCGCGGACTTGTCGATGAGCCAGTCCGTCACTCCCATGCCCGACGCATCACCTCGACGTCGCCAAGATCCGCGAAGATCTCGCCGAACCGACGCAGGTGCTCGACCGTGACCGGTTCATCCGTCGTCGACGCGACGCGCACCATCTGCCGACGCAGGTACTCGGTCCGCGACAGGCCCAGACACGCAGCCTTGACCTCGATCGCGGATACGACCTCCTCCGGTACACCCCGGATCAACAAGTCGGTCATCATCAGCCTCCCGGACGCTATCGTATGATATCGCACCCAGGCGGAGGAGATGGTCACGCCTTCGGACCCTGGTCGCGGGCCTGCCACGGGCCTGCCGAGGGTCAGCGAGCGGGGAGCAGGACCACGGTCCACGGCTCGATCGTGGTGCCGCCGTCGAAGCCGTTGAGCGTCGAGATGGCGTCGAGCTGTTCGCGGACATCGACGCCGGCCGGGGCGGTGGCGGACGCGACGTCCCACAGGGTCTCACCCCGACCGATCGTGACCGTCCCCGCGACCGGATCGGCGAGCTGCGCGCCGGCCGTGACCGAACCGACCCCGACGGTCAGCAGGAAGGCGAGCACGACGAGCGCCACGACCGCGCCGACCCGACGACGCCACGCCGACGCCCGCGAGGCCGGCCGCAACGCGGCGACCTCAGCGGGCGTCGGGGGCGTGGTGAGCGCAGGCACGAACCGACGTCGCTGGCCGCTGCTGGTACGCGGCTCGTCCTCGACGGGCAGGACGAGGACGGGCGTCCACCGGGGGCTGTCGGTGGGTGCGGGATCGATCGTGGGTTGGGCGCTCATCGGTGGCTCCTCGGGGGCGTGGTGTCCGGCCCGGTCCGTGTCTGTCGGCCTGGTCCGCTGGCCTGCGATCCGCAGTGTGCGGCGGGGGTGTGACACGGCCCGAACGGTTGTTCGTCGAACACCCGTTCCCCTCACCGTGCCGAACGCGCGTTCGGACGTCAAGTCCAGCGGTCCCGAACGGGTGTTCGCGTGCGGCGGCCGACCGTGGTAGTGTGGCGAACGCCCGTTCGGACGAGGGAGCGCCCGTGGCCACCCAGAACCCCCCCACCGATGCGCCGGTCGACGGCGCGTCCGGACCTGTCCGTGACGCCGATCCCGGCGACCTGACGGACCGCCAGCGCGCCATCCTCGAGGTCATCCACGACCACGTGGACGTGCACGGCTACCCGCCGTCGGTGCGCGAGATCGGCGACGCGGTCGGGCTCAAGTCGTCCTCGTCGGTCCACGCCCAGCTCGAGACGCTCGAGACCAAGGGCTACCTGCGGCGCGACCCGACCAAGCCCCGCGCGCTCGAGCTCGGGCGCGACCCGGAGACGGCGCTCGGCGTCCGACCCTCCTCGGGGCGCAACGTGCCGCTCGTCGGTGAGATCGCCGCCGGTGGCCCGATCCTGGCCGAAGAGCGGGTCGAGTCGGTCTACGCCCTCCCGAAGGAACTGGTCGGTGACGGGCAGCTGTTCATGCTGCGCGTCCGGGGTGAGTCGATGATCGACGCGGGGGTGATGGACGGCGACCTGGTCGTGGTCCGCGAGCAACCGAACGTCGAACAGGGCGAGATGTGCGCCGCGCTCATCGACGGTGAGGCCACGGTGAAGTTCTTCCGGCGCAGCAAGGCGGGCGAGGTGTTCCTCGACCCCGCCAACGAACGCTTCGCGCCCATCCCGGTCACCTCGAACCAGGACGCCCACGTGATGGGCAAGATCGTGACGGTGCTCCGCAGCGTCCGCTGACGCTGACGCTGACGCTGGCACTGCCCTCGCCCCCGTGGCCCGCCGTGTTCGGCGGCCACGCCTCGTCAGCAGGTGTGCGTGACCCTGCCGATGGGCCAGGCGAGGTCCCGACCTGCGACCCCCCAAGCGAGGCCGAAGGCCTCCCCCGGGGGATCGGCGCGGAGTCCTACCGTCGGCATCCCAACGACGAAGAAGGCTCCGAAGTGGACTCCCGAAAGCTCGCCTCGATCGGTTCGATCATCCTCGGTGTGCTCATGATCATCGGTGGTATCGCCACCTGGACGGTCGTCAGCAGCACCCTGGCCGACCAGCGCATCACGACCCCGGATGACGCCTGCCTGCCGGAGCGTGAGGTCCGTGGTCCGCTGACCGCCTACTGCCAAGCGAAGATCATCGACGCTCACACCCTCGAGACCACCGAGGGCGCCACCTACGCCGAGCTCGACCGTGAGGACCCGCGCCGCGACATGGCGATGAACTCCTCGTTCCTCCAGGCCTCGCTGTTCACCTCGATCCTCGCCTTCGGGGTCGCCGCGATGGCTGCCGGCATGGGGGTCATCTTCGTCCTCATCGGCCTCGGGATGCGCGACGTCCGCCAACAGGTCGGCGAACCCGCCCGGGTCTGACCGCACCACCACCCGCGAGCAGCGGCCCGTCGCGACAGGGCGTTCTCCGCAGTCGACGGTGTTCTGACAGAACCTGGGCTCCAGCCCAGGAAGTTGCAGCGGAGCCCGCCAGTCCCAGCTCGCGCGAGCGAGGTGATGCAACTTCCTGGGCACTGGCCCAGGAAGTTGCCTGAGCGGAGCCATCGAGGTCGTCGGCGAGTCAGTCGCGTTCCCAGGCTTCCGGTTCGTCGGCGAACGGGTCGTCGAGCAGGTAGGGGCGCAGCTCGCGGGCGGCGCGGACGTCGAGGTCGACCACCAGTTCCGTGCCGGTGTCGTCGTGGACCTCCTTGACGACGTTGCCACGGCGGTGGGCGAGCGCGACCAGCTCGGCACGGGCGTAGGGCACGTTGGCGGTGACCCGGACACGGCGGCCCGGCAGCCGCAGCTGGATGCGTTCGATCAGGTCGTCGACGCCCTCGCCGGTCTGCGCCGACACGGCGACCGGTTCCGCACCGAGCTCGATCTGGAGCCGCCGCGACAGCGCGTCCACCGTGGCCTGATCGGCCTGATCGATCTTGTTGAGCACGATCTGCTCGGGCACCTGGTCGGCACCGATCTCCTCGAGCACCTCCCGGACCGCGACGATGTGCGCCTCGGCTTCGGGGTGCGAGGCGTCCACGACGTGGATGAGCAGGTCCGCCTTCGCGGTCTCCTCCAGTGTGGACTTGAACGCCTCGACCAACCCGTGCGGCAGCTTCTGCACGAACCCCACGGTGTCGGTCAGCACGACGTCCGACCCGTCCTGGAGATCGAGCTGGCGGACGGTCGGGTCGAGCGTCGCGAACAGCTTGTCCTCGACCAGCACCTCGGCGCCGGTCACACGGTTGAGCAACGACGACTTGCCGGCGTTGGTGTAGCCGACGATGGCCGCGACCCGGACCCGGTTGCGGTCACGCTCGGCGGACTTGGTCGCGCGGATCTGGGCGAAGTCCTTCAGATCGCGGCGGAGCTTGGTCATCCGTCGCATGATCCGCCGGCGGTCGACCTCGAGCTGGGTCTCACCGGGACCACGACCACCCATACCGCCACCGCCCGCGACGCGGCCACCGGCCTGACGCGACAGCGCGGTCCCCCACCCGCGAAGTCGAGGCAGCAGGTAGGTGAGCTGGGCGAGCTCGACCTGGGCCTTGCCCTCCCGGGACGTCGCGTGCTGGGCGAAGATGTCGAGGATGACGATGGTGCGGTCGAGCACCTTCTGGCGGATGCCCTCCTCGAGCGCACGCTGCTGGGCGGGCGCGAGGTCGTCGTCGAACACGACCGCGTCCGCGTCGAGCGCCGCAGCGAGGTCCTTGAGCTCGGCGACCTTGCCGCGGCCGATGAACGTGGCGGAGTCAGGCGCATCACGTCGCTGCACGACCCGTTCGACGACGACGGCGCCGGCGGTGTCGAGCAGCGAGGTGAGCTCGTCGAGCGACGCGTCGACCTCCGCCGAGGTGCGGCCGGGCAGCTGCACGCCGACGATCACGGCCCGTTCGACGGGCCGGATGATGTCGACGCCCTCCTGCGGGGCGCCCTCCTCGACCACGTCGCGACGCTGACGGCGTTCCTCGGCACGGGTCAGACCGCGGTGTTCGTCCGCGCCGTGGCCGCCGACACGTTCGAGGTCCCCCTCGGCGGCGGCGAACAGGTCGTCGGAGTCATCGCCGGGTGCGGAGGGCGGTGGGGGCGAGAAGCCCGCACGCGGGCCATCGGTGGGACGGGCGTCGGATCCTGGAGCGGTCAGTGGGACGTTCCTCTCAAGCGCTCGCGGCAGCGACGGGGGTCCCGTCGGCCGCGGCGAGCCAGTCGTCGGTGAGGTGCACCGTGGCGACCTCGGTGGCGGGGCCACGCATGGTGACGGTCCCGCCGTCGGTGTGGGTGATCTCGAGCACCCCGCCGGGCAGGTGGACCTCGACGCGATCATCGACACGGTCGAGGCGCTGGAGGGCGACGACGGCCGCGCACGCGCCGGTCCCGCAGGCGGCGGTCTCGCCGACCCCACGCTCCCAGACGCGCAGGCGGATGGTGCTGCGGTCGACCACCTCGGCGAAGCCGACGTTGACCTTGGCGGGGAAACGTGGGTGCACCTCGACCAGCGGGCCGATCGTGGTCACCGGCGCGGTCGAGACGTCGTCGACGAGGGTGACGGCGTGGGGGTTGCCCATCGAGACCACGCTGACGGGCAGGACGGTGCCGTCGACGTCGAGGTCGTGGACGAGCAGGTCGGGTCGGTCGGTGGTGAAGGGGACATCGGCGGGGGTGAGGATCGGCGGCCCCATGTCGACGCTGACCTGCTCGACCCTCCCGTCCACACCGAGGTGGACCACCACGGGCTTGGTGCCGGCGCGCGTCGCGACGCGGACCACCTCGCCGTCGTGCGGGGTGACGAGCCCGTGGTCCACCGCGAGCTTGGCCGTGACCCGGACCCCGTTCCCGCACATCTCGGCGGTGGTGCCGTCGGCGTTGCGGTAGTCCATGAACACGTCCGCGTCCGGCTGGTCGACCGGCGGTGCGCCGAGGCGGATCACCCCGTCGCCCCCGACGCCGAGGCGGCGGTCCGTGAGCGCGCGGACGAGGGCGACCGGCACCTCGAGCCGGTCGTCCACGTCGAGCAGCACCACGAAGTCGTTCCCGGTGCCGTGCGCCTTGATCACATCCATCGGGACGAGCGTACTGCCGCGGGAGTACCGTCGTCCCTCCGGCTGGGAGGTGGCGGGGTGCAGGTCACGGCGGTCCGCACACGCTGCTGTCCGGCGTGCGATGCCCCCGTGCGCGAGCGCTCGGCTCGGTGGTGCGGGAGCTGCGGCGAACCGTTGCGTGCTGCACCGAGCACACCGGAGCCACCGACGGAGCGCCGGCTCCCGTGGCGTGCCGTCGCGACCGGGGTCGGGGTCGTGACCGTCGCGGCGATGGTCGCGGTGAGCGGCCCCATCGTCGACCGCCTCCCCTCCGGCGATGCGCTCGCCGATGCCGACATCGAGACACCGGACGACCGGGTGCTCGACCGCGTCGGCCGCCGCTACCTGCCACCACCCCCACCGCTGGCCGAACCGGTGTGCCTACGCGACCCCGGCGACGAGTGCCTGCTGTGGACCGTCGCCGACCCGAGCCTGCGCGGCGCCCACGTCGTGCTGGCGGGCGACCGGGCGGTGGCGCTCCCCCGGCCCGGGCAGGATCTGGTCGCCTACCGACTGGCCGACGGCGAGGTGGCCTGGACCGGCCCCGGCGACGCACCTTGGGTCCGCCAGCAACTGGTGACCGGCGACCTGCTGCTGACCGTCGACGCCGACGGTCTGTCCGCACGCTCCCTGACCGACGGGGGCGAACGCTGGCGCCGCGCGGACCTCAACCTCCCCCCGCAGTTCGACCTGCACACCGCACGGCAGGTAGACGACGTCCTCCTGCTCGCCGGCCTCGTCCACGACCCCGAGAGGAGGATCGGGTACGGGAACGGGGAGCCCTCGGACGAGGTGACCCTGGAACAGAGCGAAGCCATGCTGGTGGCACTGGATGCTGCCACCGGCGAGGACACGTGGCGGGCGGCCACCGTGGGCCCGGCCAGCATCGCTACCGACGGCACCGCGGTCCACCTCGCGGCCGACGGACGTCTGACCGCGTTGGCCCCGGACGGGTCCATCCGGTGGGCGGTCGAGGGGATCGACCCGGCGATCGGCGGCGGCGTGTGGGTGACCGGCCGCTACGTGAACCTGTGGCGCGGTGACGGCAGCGGCGAACAGCTCCACCGGTTGGCCGACGGCCGACCGCTCGGGTTCGGAGGGATGGTCCTCGACAGCGATGGTGACGACACGCTGCTCGAGGTCTGGGCCGGCCCGAGCGGCCCGTCCGACCTGGAGGGTCACGGTCCGGCCTATCTCCTGCTCGACGCCGAGGACCGGGAGGTCTGGCGCACCCCGGCCGACCGGTCGCGGTGTACGACGGCGGCACGGTTCGAGACCGACACGGTCCGAGTGTTCACCTGCGAGCAGGACGAGCTCGTGCTCGACCGCGCGGACGGGTCGCTGCTCGACCGCACGTCTACGACCGACACGAGGTCCTCGATGCCGTGGAGGGCCACCACCCCTGGCGACCGTGGGGCCCCCCACGACCGGGTGGGGCCCTTCGCGCTCCACCCGGAACGACCCGATGCGGCCGACAGCGCCTACGTGCTGATCGACACCCGTGACGGCGGCGAGGTCGTTCGGTTCCCGCCGGAGGCTTTCCCCCTGATGCGTGAGCAGCACGGACCCTGGACGGCCGACCTCGGGGGGATCGCCGTCATCCAGCACCGTGGTGGTCTGACGGCGATCGCGTTGCCGCCGGATGTCGCGACCGCACCCCGTCCGTTCCGCCGCGTGGCACCTGCGATGCTGTGACAGCGCCGACGGCGCGAGCAGGACCCAGCAGCGGGTCAGCGGGTCGCGCACCGACGGGGAGGCGACGTGAGCGACGCGGTCATCATCGGGCTCACGCTGGGCGTGATGCTCGTCGGCCTGGTCGGTGTCGTCGTGCCGGTGCTGCCCGGCGTCGTGCTGGTCGGGCTCGCCGGGATCGTGGCGACGTTCGCGCTCGGCATCGACACCGTCGGGTGGGTGCTGGTCGTCGTTCTGGCCGTCGTGACGCTCGCCGGTGCCGGAGCGTCGTACGCGCTGCCCGCCCAGCGCGGGTTGAAGGGCGACGCGGCTCGGTCGTCGCTGGCGTTGGCGGCCGTGCTCGGCGTCGTGGGGTTCTTCGTCATCCCCGTCGTCGGGCTGATCCTCGGCGCGCTGCTCGGCCTCTACCTCGGCGAGGTCGGCCGGCACGGCGACCGCACCCGCGCGTGGGCGTCGACACGGAGCGTGCTGAAGGCCTACGGCGTCGGCGTGCTCGTGGAGATGGGCGCCGCGCTGCTGCTCATCGCGATCTGGCTGGTCACCACGCTCGTGCGGCTGTAGGCAGGCGGTCGGTCACACGCGTTCGGTCGGCCCGTCCGGCGCCTCGCCCGGTCCGTGGCCGCGGAGCGCGGCGGCGCCGGCGAGCAGCGCCGCTCCTGCCGCTGCCGTCCCCAGACCCGTCACCGGCAGCGGTTGTCCGGCGGGCTGCACCGGGCGCCGCCCCTGGCCCGGAGGAGCGGCCGGTGGCCCTCCCTGGCCCTGCCCCGGCCCCTGCGCTGGCGGCGGCGCGACCGCGAGCCTGAACGGCGCGGTGACCAGCAGCTCGACGTTGTTGTCGACCGGCTCGCCCTCGTCGGCGCCCCGCTTCTGGTCGTCGTTGACCCCGAGCTCGCGGGCGAGCGAGGCGAGGTCGAGGACGCTGCGGACCTCGGCCGGCGGCGACGCGGGACCCGCGTGGTCGACGATGGTCGCGAAGATCGACAGGGTCCCGTCGGCGTTGTCCACGATCTCGAGGATGCGGGCCTGCTGGGGGTGGTCGATGTGCGCGGCGGTCGTGATGTCCCAGAACCCGCCGGTGTCGGCCGTCGGGGACACCCGCGGGACGATCCGGTTGCGGTGGGTGTGGCCGACCACGCACGCGATCACGTTCGGGAAACGGTGCAGGAGCGCCTCGAACTCCGGGCCCTGGACGCGCTCCTCGGGTTCCGGACGGCTGAGGTCGGGGAACGGGTTGTCGAGCGAATCGATGCCGTGGTGGGCGAACACGACGATCACCTGGTCGTCGTTGGAGGTGGTGACCTCGTTGCCCGCCGGGTCGAGGTAGCGCGACGACGCGGCGACGAGCTGCTCCTCGAGCCAGGCGAACTGCGCCCGGTCGATCGAGCCGCTGGCCCAGGCCGTGCGGTTGACGGTGTCGAGGGCGACGCCGAGGACGCCCGGCGCCACCTCGAAGGTGTAGTGCAGCTCACCGGTCTCGACGGCGTCAGCGGACAGGCCGTGCCCGATCGGACCGGCGCCGCCACGGTCCTCACGGTGGCGCAGCACCCAGTCCCTGGGGGTGGTGGCGGCGCGGGCCGGGTCGGGGGTCACCTGCCGCACCGGCGCACCTGGCGCCGTGAGGAGGGCTGCGGCGTCGCCCTCGATCAGGGCGCGCTGGATCTGTGACGGGCTGAGGGACGACGGTGTGCCGACGACCTTGATCGGTCCGGTCGCGATCGCGGCGAAGGCGGGGTTGTCGAAGGCGTTGCCCTGCAGGAGGCCGTCGTGGTTGCCGTAGATCGAGTACCACGGCATCGGCAGACCGACGGGGGTGAACGGAGTGATGGCCGCGTCCAGCATCTCGGGCCGATCGGGGAAACCGAGCACGTCCTTGTAGTGGTCGGGACGGCTGGACCCGGGGTGGTAGTAGCTCGCGTCGAAGCTGAGTTCGTCGTCGTCCTGGACGCCCTCGTAGCGGTCGGGATCGCCGCTGTTGAACTGGAACGGGCGACCGCCGGCCATCAGGTCGAGGAACCAGTCGAGTTCGTTGAACTGCATGTTGTCGGTGGCGTCGCCGGTCGTGACCCCGCAGTCGTAGGCCCGGCCGGTCACGGGTCCGGCACCGACCGCGCGCAGCGCCTGCAGCATCGCGTCGGCGAGGTGGGCACCGAGCGTCTCCTGCGGTCGCCACGCCGACGAGAAGAAGCCCGGTTCCACGTCGGAGGAGTCCTCGAGCCGGTCGGTGAACTCGACGCGGGCCGGCGACTGGCTGTCGGTGAGGTGGATGTCGGTCAGGTGGACGACGGTGGCCAGGGCTCGTCGACGGTCCTCGCGGCCCGGCTTCGGGGCGGCGAGCTCGTCGCAGACGACGATGGGGCGTCCGGGGCCGTCGGTGAAGCGGCGGTACCCGTCGCCGGTCGGGAGCAAGGTGCGCTCGAGGGTGGTCCCGGTCGGGTCGACGACCACCCCACGGGTCGGAGCCTGCGCGCGTGCCACGGCTGCCCACGGACCGAAGGTGCCGAAGGTCGCCGCCGCCGCGGAGGCCGCTCCGAGGGTCCCGCCGCGGGCGATGAAGGTGCGTCGATCCACGTCGCTGCTCCGCTCGAGGGCCGCGGACACCCGCGACCGGCCGATCCGACGACCGCCGACCGGCCGTCCCCACCCCGGTGAACGACCCGGGCCCCTCCACGTGACGTTCGACCGGTGCCGACCCGCTCCCAGCCGGCCGGCACCGAACGCGACGCCGACCCTACGGGCGCGCGGCGGCGTGGGCACGGACGGACCCGCCCCCGGTCCCCTCAGCGCATCGAGGTGACGGCGGTCCGGGCGTCGGAGGGCGGCTGACAGCGGAGATCAGCTCGGAACCACCCCCGCTGCCGACGGGCGTAGCGCCAGGTCCGGTGGGCGATGGTGGTGGCGAGTTCGTCCGCGTCGGCCTCCCCGTCGAGGATCGCGAACGCTTCGGCGTACCCGATCGCTTGACGCGCCGTGCGTGACAGCGGGCCCGCCGTGCGGAGGGCGGCGGCCTCGGCGAGCAGCCCCCCGTCGACCATGCCGTCGGCACGTGCCCGGATCCGCTCACGGAGCTCCTCGGCCGGGGGCTCGAGGTAGGCGACTTCGAGACCGGGGTAGATGGCCGCGTACCGCGACCAGGCGTCGTCGAAGGCGCTGAAGCGTTCGCCGGTGAGCTCGAGGACCTCGAGCGCCCGGACGGTCCGGCGGAGGTTGCCGGGCCCGATCCGGTCGGCGGCTGGCGGGTCGACGGCGGCCAGGTGCGCGTGCGCGCCGGCGGGGTCGTCGGCCCATCGCGCCTCGATGTCGGCCCGGACCTCGGCGTCGGTCGGCGGGAAGCGCAACGGGTCGACCACGGCGCGCCAGTACAGGCCGCTACCGCCGACGAGCAGCGGGGTCGCGCCCCGGTCGAGCACGTCGGCGATCGCCGCCCGGGCCAGGCCCTGGAACGTGGCGACGGTCAGCTCCTGTGACGGGTCGAGCACGTCGATCAGGTGGTGGGGTACCTCGGCGCGGTCGGCCGGTGACGGTTTCGCGGTGCCCACGTCCATCCCGCGGTAGACGGTGAACGCGTCGACGGCGACGACCTCGATCGGCCGATCGCCGCCACGGGCGCGGGCACGGGCCACCTCGAGCGCCACCTCGGACTTGCCGGATGCGGTGGGACCGACCACGGCCAGCACCTGCCCGTCACGGGTCCGGTCCGCCTCCACGCTCACCCCCGACCCGGTCAGCGGGAGCTGGCGACGAGCTGGCCGACCCCGCGTGGGGCCCACAGCTGCGGGGCGTCCAGGCGCAGACCCGCGGCCCGGGCGAGGTGGAGCAGCACGACGAGGGGCGCCCAGCTCCGGGCGCCGACCCGGCCCGCCTCGACGGGACCGAGCGCGAGCAGGCCGTCCAGATCGTCGTCGACGAGCGCATCGATCGTCTGCTGGTCCCACGCGACCGCGCCGTCGACGAGGTAGCCCGGCGAGGTCGTGTCGCGGGCCGCGGACAGGTCGCCGCTGGCGATGACGGCGACGTCGCGTTCGGTCGCATCGGTGGCGGCGAGCAGCCCGGCGGCGAACCCGCCGAGCGTCGCGCCGCCGGCACCCCGGGCCACGGTCGCGAGCAGGATGGTCGCATCGGGACGCGTCTCGGCGATGAGGAGGGTCAGCACCGCGAGGTCACCGTCGACGTGGTCGGCACGGACCCGAGGGGTGCCGGTGCGGGTCGCGACGGCAGCCAGGAGCGCACGGTCGACGGGCACGTCGGCCGCCACCTCCGGGTGGCCGTACCCGGCGAGGTCGGCACAGCCACCGTCCGGCAGGGTGGCGTCGTCGCCGCTGGCGACGAGGACGATGGTGTCGACGTCGGGCAACCCGGTCAGGGTGACGCGCACGGCTGCTCGGAGCGCAGCGACCTCGTCGGCGATCGCGGTCGGCAGGCCGGCCGAGACGGCCGGGAGCAACAGCGGCGCCGACGGGACGACCGCGACGGCGCGGACGGTCACGAGGGAGCCAGCAGCAGCGGCAACGACCGGCCGACCCCGGCCACGGGTGCCGTGGCCGGCGCGTCCGGCGGGAGGGTGTGGCCCTCGCCCCGCGCGAGCGCGTCGGCAGTGGCAGCGCCGGCGGGGGTGCGCCGGATCGCGGTCGGCACGCCGGCGACGGCGTAGTTGGTGGCCGCCTCGACCACCGTGGCGGTGACGAGGTCGCCAGGCCCGTAGGCGGGCGGCTGGCCGTCGCCCGCGCGCCACCCCTCGGGGGCGGGCAGGTGGACCAGGTGGTTGCCCGGGGTACGGGCCGACCAGCGGGCGACGTCGGTCTTCGACGGGGACTCGATCAGCAGCTCCTGGTCGGTACCGATCAGCCGCTGGTGGGCTTCGAGCGAGTGCTGGCGGACCAGGGGTTCGAGCCGCTGGTAGCGCTCGGCGACGACCTCCGGTGGCACGAACTCTTCGACCAGTTCGGCGGCCGGCGTCCCGGGGCGCGCCGAGTACTGGAAGGTGAACGCCTGGTCGAAGCGGACGTGCTCGACCACGTCGATGGTGGCCTGGAAGTCCTCGTCGGTCTCGCCGGGGAAGCCGACGATGATGTCGGTCGAGAGGGCCGCGTCGGGCAGCAGCTCGCGGGTGCGGGCGATCAGGTTCAGGTAGCGACGCTGCCGGTAGCTGCGACGCATCAGGCGCAGGAGCCGGTCGGACCCCGACTGCAGCGGCAGGTGGAGGTGGGGCATCACGTTGCCCGTCTCGGCCATCGCGTGCAGCACCTCGTCGGTGAAGTCGCGTGGGTGGGGCGAGGTGAAGCGCAGCCGTTCGAGCCCGTCGACCTCACCGAGCTCGCGCAGCAGCGGCGCGAACTGCGACCGTCCGGCGAGGTCCCGGCCGTAGGAGTTCACGTTCTGGCCGAGGAGGGTGACCTCGACGACCCCGTCGGCGACCAGTCCCCGGACCTCGGTGACGATGTCGCCCATCGTGCGCGAGACCTCCGGACCGCGCAGCGACGGCACGATGCAGAAGGTGCAGGAGTTGTCGCAGCCGACCGAGATGGCGACCCACGCGTGGTGGCGGACGTCGCGCTTGGCGGGCAGCGCCGACGGGAAGGTCTCGAGCTGCTCGACCAGCTCGACGACCGGCAGGGAGGTGGAGTCCGCCTGCGCGAGCAGCTGCGGCAACGACCCGAGGTTGTGGGTGCCGTAGACGACGTCGACCCACGGAGCCTTGGCGGCGACCGTGGCGCCATCCTTCTGCGCGAGGCACCCGCCGACCACGATCGTGAGGTCCTGGCCGGCGGCGCGGCGTTCGTCCTTGAGGCCCTTGAGGTGCCCGAGCGTGCCGTACAGCCGGTTGTCGGCGTTCTCGCGGACGGCACAGGTGTTGAGCAGCACGAGGTCGGCGTCCTGGTCGGACGCGGCCCGGCGGTAGCCGACGGCTTCGAGCAGCCCGGCGGCGCGGCCGGTGTCGTGCTCGTTCATCTGGCACCCGAAGGTGCGGATGGAGTACGTCCGGGGCACAACAGCTCACAGGTCGAGGGCGCGACCTCGGAGTGTACGGGAGGGTGGCCGTGCCCCCGGCCGGCAGGTGGCGTGCTGCCCCCGCGATCTCAGCGCGTCGGGGCGTACCCCCACCGGGTGCCGGCGAGCTGGCTCCAGATCCCCCGGCTGCCGTCGAGGGTCGGCTGCTGGAAGGAGTACACCGACGTCCCGTCCGCGGCCATCCCGGCCCGGACCTGGGACCGCACGTTCGCGGGGTGGTTGAGGTAGCCGGCCGGCCCCGGCACGACCTCGGTCGCGTACGCCGACGCCAGCGCCCGCTCGTGCGCGATCCACCGCGAGAACCAGCGGGCGTGTTGAGCGTCGTGGGCGCGGAAGTAGTTCATAGGGACGACCGCGTCGATCTCGCCGCGACGGACCCAGCCGTCCCAGTCCTGCAGCGTCCGGGTGTAGGGCAGCGTGCCGCGGAAGCCCGCACGGTCGGGCGTGGCGGGTCCGTCCCCCCAGGTGATGACCGCGGCGGAGAGGGGGACCCCCGGCCGCGCGGCACCGACCGCGGCTCGGGCCTTCAGGATGATCTGGCGGGTCTGCTCCCGCCGCCAGTTCGTCCACGCCCCGTCCCCCGGGCTCGGTGTGCCGGACGCTCCGGTCTGCGCGCGGTACGCGGCGAGCGCCATCGGGTTGTAGCCCTGGTCGGCGCCGTCGTAGCGGACGTAGTCGAGGTGGATGCCGTCGACGTCGTAGCGCCGGGCGATCTCGCCCACCACCGCAGCGACGTGGCTCTGGACACCCGGGACGCCGGGGTCGAGGTAGGTCGACCAGGTGCCCGAGTGGCTGCGGGTGACCCACCGGTCCGCGACGGGCGCGTACGGGCCGCGACGGTCGTACATCCAGTTCGCGGGGGTGTCGAGGTCGCGGTAGACGTCGTGGTAGGTCGGCGCCACCCCGTACCAGGCGTACACCTCGATGCCTCGTGCGTGGGCCGCGGTGAGCAGCTCGGCCAGGACGTCGAACCCTGCGGCCACGCCGGGATCGGGTGTGCGCGGCAACACGTTCGAGGTGTAGTAGGCGTCGTGTCGACGCGCGACCTGGGCGTAGATGACGTTGGCATCGGCGGCGGCGAGCTCGGCGACGGTGCGTTGGATCGCGGTGCGGGACTTCAGGCTGCCGTCGAACAGGTGCACCCACGCCGCGCGGGTCCTGCTGGCGTAGGCGTCGCGGGAGCCGGGCTGTGTGGTGGGCAGGTGTGCATCGCCGCGCTGGAGCAGCACCGAGGTGGCGCGCGTGAGGAACGACGCGACCTGGGCGCGCGGGACGGCCGCACTGGGGGAGAACCGGGTGGCGGACGTCCCGCTGGTGACCCCCGCCGCGGCGACCCTCCCGATCGCGTCACGGTGCGGGCTGTCCGCGCTGACGTCCTGGAAGTCGACCGGGCCTGACGGGAGCGGCTCGCCGTAGCCGTACGCGAACGTCCGGGCCAGCACGCTGGCGAGCTGAGCCCGGGTGACGCTCGAGTCGGGAGCGAAGCGGGTCGCCGTCACGCCGGTGACGATCCCGAGCGAGGCGACGACGTCGATGTCGGCCTCGAAGGTGTGACCGACGGTGTCCTCGAAGCCCGCGGAGGTCGGCTCGGCCGGTGCGTGCCCGGTCGTCCGCAGCAGCCGCGCGATCATCGCCGCGGTCTGCCCCCGGGTCACGGCTGTCGCCGGGACGAAGCGGGTCGTCGAACGTCCGCTGACCAGGTGCCACCAGACCGCGCAGTCGATGGCGGCGCGGTGCACGGTCCCGAGCGTGTCCGTGAACCCCGTTGCCGGGACGAGGTGGCTCGCACACGCGCCCGACCCGGTCGCGGCGTGCGCGGGCGGCGCGGCAGCCGGGAGCGCGAGGCTGCCGGCGAGGAGGGCCGCGAGGGCCGTCGCGGTGAGTCGGGTTCGGATCACCGGGGTGCCGGTCGCCGGAGGGGTGCCGCGGACGCTGCTACCCGACCCGACGTCCGACGCACACGCCAGGTTGCACCGAGGTGTGCCGGGCGGTCAACGGTCGGTGTCGTCCCCGGTCGCGGTGGTGAAGCGGCGGCGGTCCTGGTGGTGCTCGATGAAGTCGTCGTCGGTGTGGGTCCCGCGGCCGGTGGCGACGAACAGGAACGCAGCGGCGCCGACGAGCCCGGCCGAGATCATCCGGCCCTGGGTCGCGTCGGTCGGCAGCGTGGCGAGCGCGACGACGGCCGTCAGCAGCCCGAAGTAGCCGACGCGTGCCCGGCCCTTGTCGCGTCCGATGAACAGGTACAGCGAGGCGGCGACGAGCGGGACGCCGATGATGAGCCAGGTCTGCAACAAGGTCACGGGGATCTCCGCGGTCGGCCGACGCCGGGAGGCTACCTCGCGAGCCACGACGGCCGAACGGTCGGGATCGGGCTCGTGGCGGACGTGCCGACGCCGGTCTTGACTCGCCCCGACCACGGGCGACCTCCTAGCGTACGCCCCGACCGGCAGTGGGAGACCGTGATCGCAGCGCAGGTCGGGCGTCGGGTGCCGAGGGTTCTCGCCCTGGTCGCCGTCGCGCTGCTCGTGGTCGGCTGGGGTGCCATGGCAGGCGCCCAGGAACGTGCGGGCCGCGACGACGGCCGCGACGAGGTCGTCCGCGGAGGCGAGCTGTTCCAGGCCCAGTGCGCCACGTGCCACGGCACCCGGCTCGAAGGCGGCCACGGCGAGGGCGACCTCGATGGTCCGCCGATGACCGACCTCGACATCGCCTACGTCGACCTCACCATGCGGACGGGCCGGATGCCCGTCCTCGCCCCGGAGGTCGGTGTCCGGATCGACCAGCTCGACGACGAGCAACGGGAAGCCATCAACGCCTACCTCCTCGCCACCTTCGATCTGCCTGGTGAGATCCCGACGGTCGGTGCCGGCGAGGCGGCCCGGGGCCAGGAGCTGTACGTGCGCAACTGCGCCGCCTGCCACGGCGCGGCGGGTGACGGCGGCATCGCGGGGGGTGACAACGCCGTCCCGCCGTTGGCGGGGCTCGACCCGATCGCGCTGGTCGAGGGGACCCGTATCGGGCCCTTCACGATGCCGGCGTTCGACGAGTCCGTGCTCGACGTTCAGCAACTCGACGACATCGTCGCCTACCTCGCGCTCGCCGACGCCGCCCCGCGCAGCGCCGTCGGTGTCCGGGAACTCGACCAGGTCGGCGAGGCGCTGTTCGCCATCGGGCTCGCGCTGCTGGCCGCCGTGGTGCTCTGGGTGGTGTCCCGTGCCCGCCGCTGGAGCCCGGCCGAGCCCGGCAGCTTCGCGCGCAGCGAACCGTTCGAGCCGCGCTGATGGCCGATCCTCGCGACCGTCACCCGGACGACCTGCCCGACCACCACCCGGAGGTCCGGCAGGACCCGACCGACCGTGCGACGGGTCGGCGCCCGTCCGAGCCGACCGGTCCCGCGCACGACGTCCACCGGTTCCGTCGCGCCTGGTTCCTCGGTTGGATGGCCGCCGGCGCCGTGGTGCTGGTCGTCCTCGCTGTGCTCTGGGGCCTGGATGCCGACACCGAGGTGCTGGGGCTCGTGGGCGCTGCCGCCGGTCTCGCTGTCACCATCGCGCTCCACCACCTCGTGGTGAGCCGCGACCTCGGCGAACGCACCATCCCGCGCCCGG